>NZ_JBFAOF010000424.1:0-5806 GCF_040675125.1 Spirillospora sp. NPDC049652
CGAGGCGCGGATCGCCGCGCGCAGTTGGTCGCCGCCGACGTTGTCCACCACGACGTCGATGCCGTCCGGGGCGGCCTTGAGCAACCCCTCGGCCGTGGACGCCTCCTCGCGGGAGAGCGCGGCGTCGTAGCCGAGCTCCGCGACCAGCCGCTCGGCCTTCGCCGGGGAACCGGTCGTGCCGATGACGCGTCCCGCGCCGAGCAGCCGGGCGACCTGTCCGGCCAGTGACCCCACACCGCCCGCCGCGCCCGTGACCAGCACCGTCTCGCCCGGACGGACTGGGGCCTCGCGCGTCAGCGCCGAATACGCCGTGACACCGGGCGCCAGGTACGCCGCCGGGTCGGGCAGCTCACCGTCCAGCTTGACGTACCGCCCCTCCGGCAGCAGTGCGTACTCGCGCCACCCGAGCCAGTGCGACACCAGGTCGCCGGGCCGGACGGACGCGTCGTCGGGTGCGGCGACGACCTCGCCCACGGCCGCCCCCAGCAGGACGTCGCCCGGCTGGAGGCGGGGGAGCGGCGTCTCGTCCTCCCCCTCGCCGATCAGCAGCCGCAGCCCGGGGAAGACGTGGAACACCAGGTTCCGGACGAGCACACCGGGGCCGTCCGGGACGGGGGCCTCCACGACCTCGAAGTTCTCCGGGCCGGGCAGCCCCGCCGCCCGGGACACGAGTCGGATCTCACGCATCACGCACTCCACAAGGTGTCGGAAACCCGGCGACGCTAACCCCTGACGCGCACGTCAGAGGCAAGCCGTCAGGGCCGCGTTAAGCCCGCGGGAGGCCGCGCTAAGGAAGCGTTAATGCCCGACAAATAGGGATGTACCAGGCGCTTTACTCCGGGTGAGCCCCGCAAGGAGGGGCTCCCGGAGAGCGGAGGAGGACCGCGATGGAGCGCTCGGAGAAGGCCGCCCGGCCGGCGGCGTCCGCGGCCGTGGCGGTCCCGCTTCACACCCCGCTGAACTGCGACGATGCCTGTCGTCAGGCGTCGGCCGGGCTCGCGTCCGACGGCTCGCCCGCCGCATGCGGGTGCGGCTCGGATCACTCGGCCGCCCGCTCTCTCGGCATCTCCGACAAAGGACACCGAAAGTGATGAGTGACGTCGTGTTCGTCCTGCTGACGCTGGCGGTCTTCGCCGTGCTCGGCCTGCTGGTGAAGGGCGTGGAGAGGCTTTGACCGCCGAGAACGCGGTCGGGCTCGTCCTGGCCGCCGTGGTGTTCGTCTTCCTGGTCGTCGCCCTGCTGTTCCCGGAGAGGTTCTGATGAGCACGACCGTCGCGGGAACGCTGTTCGCGGCGTCCCTGGTCGTCGCGATCGCGGCCGTCTACCGGCCGCTCGGCGACCACATGTACCGGGTGTACGCGGGAACGCGGCACTCGCGGATCGAGAAGGCCCTGTACCGGCTGATCGGGGTCCGTCCGGACGCCGAGCAGAGCTGGGGCGTGTACGCGCGGAGCGTCCTGGCGTTCTCCGTGGTGAGCGTTCTGTTCCTGTACCTGCTGCAGCGGGTGCAGAACCACCTGCTGCTGTCGCTCGGGTTCAAGCCGGTGGCGTCCGACCAGGCGTGGAACACCGCCGTCAGCTTCGTCACCAACACCAACTGGCAGTCCTACTCGGGTGAGACGACGATGGGCCACCTGGTCCAGATGGCCGGCCTCGCCGTGCAGAACTTCGTCTCGGCCGCCGTCGGCATGGCCGTCGCGATCGCCCTCGTCCGCGGGTTCGCCCGCAAGAAGACCGACCAGCTCGGCAACTTCTGGGTGGACCTCACCCGCGGGGTGCTCCGCATCCTGCTGCCGATCGCGTTCGTGGGCGCGCTCGTCCTCGTCGCGGGCGGGCTGATCCAGAACTTCGGCTCCGGGCACGAGGTGACGACCCTCGCGGGCCGTGCCCAGCACCTCACCGGCGGCCCGGTGGCCTCCCAGGAGGCCGTCAAGGAACTCGGCACCAACGGCGGCGGCTTCTACAACGCGAACTCCGCGCACCCGTTCGAGAACGCCGCGACCTGGACGAACTGGTTCGAGATCGTCCTCATCCTGTGCATCCCGTTCTCGCTGTGCCGCACGTTCGGGCGGATGGTCGGGCAGAACCGGCAGGGCTACGCGATCGTCTCGGTGATGGCGGTCCTGGCCGTCGCGAGCGTCGTCCTGACCAACGTGTTCCAGCTCATGCACCACGGGACGGTCCCGGTGGCGGCGGGCGCGGCCATGGAGGGCGTCGAGACGCGCTTCGGGGTGGCGAACTCGGCGACCTTCGCGTCGGCGACCACGCTGACCTCGACCGGCGCGGTGGACTCGTTCCACGACTCCTACACGAGCCTCGGCGGCATGATGACGATGTTCGACATGATGCTCGGTGAGGTCGCGCCCGGCGGCACCGGCTCCGGCCTCTACGGGATGCTCGTCCTCGCCGTGATCACGGTGTTCGTCGCCGGCCTGATGGTCGGCCGCACCCCCGAGTACCTCGGGAAGAAGATCGGCGCGCGCGAGATGAAGTTCGCGTCGATGTACTTCCTGACCACGCCGATGCTGGTGCTGTTCGCGACCGGGGTCGGCCTGGCGCTGAACGCCGGCCGGGCCGGGATGCTGAACGGCGGCGCGCACGGCCTCAGCGAGGTGCTGTACGCGTTCACCTCGGCGTCCAACAACAACGGGTCGGCGTTCGCGGGACTCTCGGCGAACACGGTCTTCTACAACACCGCCACGGGCCTGTGCATGGCGTTCGGACGGTTCGTCCCCATCGTCTTCGTCCTGGCGCTCGCCGGGTCGCTCGCGAGACAGGGCGGCACCCCCGAGTCGGACGGCACGCTGCCCACCCACCGGCCGCTGTTCGTCGGCCTGGTCGCGGGCGTGACCCTCGTCCTCGTCGCCCTCACCTTCCTGCCCGCGCTCGCGCTGGGCCCGCTGGCCGAAGGAATCCACTGATGACCACACAGAGCATCGAGGCCCCCGGTCAGGCTCCCGAGCCGCCGCGGCCCCCGGACCGGGTGCGGGGCGGGCTGCTGGACCCGAAGCAGCTGCTGAGGTCGCTGCCGGACGCCGTCCGCAAGCTCGACCCCCGCACGCTGTGGCGCAACCCGGTCATGCTGATCGTCGAGATCGGCGCCGCCTGGACGACCGTCCTGGCCGTCCTCCGTCCGAGCTTCTTCGCGTGGGCGATCGTCGTCTGGCTCTGGCTCACCGTCGTGTTCGCCAACCTCGCCGAGGCCGTCGCCGAGGGCAGGGGCAAGGCGCAGGCGGACGCGCTGCGCAAGGCCAAGACCGCCGCCAAGGCGCGCCGCGTCCTGGACTGGAGGCCCGGCGCGACCAGCCTGCGCGAGGAGGAGGTCGGCGCGCCGGACCTGCGCCTGGGCGATGTCGTGGTGGTCGAGGCAGGGCAGATCATCCCCGGTGACGGCGACGTCGTCGAGGGCATCGCCTCGGTGGACGAGTCGGCGATCACGGGGGAGTCCGCCCCGGTCATCCGGGAGTCCGGCGGGGACCGGTCGGCGGTCACCGGCGGGACCAGGGTGCTGTCGGACCGGATCATCGTGAAGATCACCCAGAGACCGGGCGAGTCGTTCATCGACAAGATGATCGCGCTGGTCGAGGGCGCGAACCGGCAGAAGACCCCGAACGAGATCGCGCTGAACATCCTGCTGGCCGCGCTGACGGTCATCTTCGTGATGGCGGTCGCGACGCTGCAGCCGATGGCGGTCTTCTCCAAGTCCAGCAATCCGGGCGTGGCCGACACGCTCTCGCTCGACGCGCACGGCGTGACCGGCGTCGTCCTGGTGTCGCTGCTGGTCTGCCTGATCCCGACGACGATCGGCGCGCTGCTCAGCGCGATCGGAATCGCGGGGATGGACCGGCTCGTCCAGCGCAACGTCCTGGCGATGAGCGGCCGCGCCGTCGAGGCGGCGGGCGACGTCAACACGCTGCTGCTCGACAAGACCGGCACCATCACGCTGGGCAACCGGCAGGCCGCGGACTTCGTCCCGGTCGACGGGGTCTCCGCGGAGGAGCTGGCGGACGCGGCGCAGCTCTCCAGCCTCGCGGACGAGACACCCGAGGGCCGCTCGGTCGTCGTGTTCGCCAAGGAGCGCCACGGCCTGCGTGAACGCCATGACCTCGTGCAGGAGGGCGAGCGTGGCGCCGACGCCGACGCCGACGCCGACGCCGACGCCGACGCCGACGCCGGCGGCGAGGATCGCAACAGCGCTCAGACCCGGAACTCTGGCGTCAACGCGGACGGGAAGGTCCATTTCGTGGAGTTCTCCGCTGCGACGCGGATGAGCGGAGTGGATCTCCCCGGTGGCCGCCAGGTCCGCAAGGGCGCGGCGAGCGCGGTCGCCGACTGGGTGCGCGAGAAGGGCGGAACGGTCCCCGGGCAGCTCGGCCGGATCGTGGACGGGATCTCGGCGTCCGGCGGCACCCCGCTGGTCGTCGGCGAGTCCACCGGCGGGACGGCCCGCGTGCTCGGCGTCATCCATCTCAAGGACGTCGTCAAGGCCGGGATGCGCGAGCGGTTCGACGAGATGCGCCGGATGGGCATCCGGACCGTCATGATCACCGGCGACAACCCGCTGACCGCCAAGGCGATCGCGGCGGAGGCGGGCGTCGACGACTTCCTCGCCGAGGCCAGGCCGGAGGACAAGCTCGCCCTCATCAGGAAGGAGCAGGACGGCGGACGCCTCGTCGCGATGACCGGGGACGGCACCAACGACGCCCCCGCGCTCGCCCAGGCCGACGTCGGCGTGGCCATGAACACCGGGACCTCGGCCGCCAAGGAGGCCGGGAACATGGTGGACCTGGACTCCGACCCGACCAAGCTCATCGAGATCGTCGAGATCGGCAAGCAGCTGCTCATCACCCGCGGCGCGCTGACCACGTTCTCCATCGCCAACGACATCGCCAAGTACTTCGCCATCATCCCGGCGATGTTCGTGGTCCTGTTCCCCGGCCTGGACGCGCTCAACATCATGCGGCTGCACAGCCCGCAGAGCGCGATCCTGTCCGCGGTCGTCTTCAACGCCCTGATCATCGTCGCGCTGATCCCGCTCGCCCTGCGCGGCGTGGCGTACCGGCCGTCCAGCGCGTCGAGGCTGCTGAGCCGGAACCTGTGCGTCTACGGCCTCGGCGGGATCGTCGCGCCGTTCGTCGGCATCAAGATCATCGACCTGTTCGTCCAGTTCCTCCCGGGGATGTCCTGACATGCGTATTCCAACCTGGCTCCGGCGGCACCTCGCCGCCGTCCGCGCCCTGCTCGTCCTGACGGTCGTGCTCGGCGTCGCCTACCCGCTCGCCGTGTGGGGCGTCGCCCAGCTCCCGGGGCTGCGCTCGCACGCCCGGGGATCCCTCGTCTTCGCCGACGGCCGGACGGTCGGCAGCTCGCTCATCGGCCAGTCCTTCACGGACAAGACCGGCGCTCCGATCAGGAAGTACTTCCAGAGCCGTCCGTCCATGGCGGGCGACGGGTACGACCCGACCGCGACGAGCGCGAGCAACCTCGGCCCGGAGAACATCGTCGACACGCTGCCCGACCCGAGCCTCGTCGCGGCGGGCAGGACCGACGAGAACGCCAAGACGAGCCTGCTGACCACCGTCTGCGCCCGCAGCAAGGCGGTCGGCGCGCTGGAGGGCGTGGACGGGAGCCGTCCGTTCTGCACGCGGGACAGCGGTGTCGGTGCCGTGCTGGCCCTGTTCGGCGACCGCGACCGGCGGGGCGGCGTCCCGCACCCGGCCCGCGTCGTCAGCGTGAACGAGGAGGCCGGTGTCGTGAAGGCGCCCTTCGTCGCCACCTACGACGGCGTGACGGTCGAGTTGGCGAA
>NZ_JBFAOF010000425.1:0-5792 GCF_040675125.1 Spirillospora sp. NPDC049652
CTGGTGCGGCTGCTCGGACAGCGGCTGATCCGCGGTGGCCGGAGCGGCGCGGCCGCGGGCGGCTCCGCGGCGGAGGCCGGCGGGCTGGACAACTCGGTCATGCTGGAGGTGCTGACCCGCCGCTACTACGGCAACAAGGAGCTGCTGGACGTCCGGACCGCGACCGCCTCGGGCTGCCCGTTCGTGGTCGCGCGGCGCGCCGGGTCGTCGGTGGTGTCGGCGGCGGTGGGCTTCGAGCGGCTCGGCGGCGCGCTGGACGGCCTCGCCGAACTCGCCCGCCCGGACGGCGCGGCCGGCCCGGCCGACGCCGACGCGATCGACGCCGACCCGATCGACGCCGACATCTACCTGTCCTGGGAGAAGCAGCCCGAGGACTTCGACGCCATGGCCGAGGCGCTGCGGCGGGTCCTCGCCCTGCACCCGCTGCCGGAGCGCGTGCGGCGGCTGACCGCGACCGTCGCGGGCAGCGGCGGCGCGGTGATGCACCACCACTTCACGTTCCGGCCGTCCCCGGACGGCATGGCCGAGGAGCGGCTGATCCGCGGCCTGCACCCCTACATCGCCCAGCGCATGCGGCTGGAGCGGCTGAGCGCGTTCGACCTCACCCGGCTGCCGTCCTCCGACGAGGAGGTCTACCTGTTCCGGTGCGTCGCGCGGGAGAACCCGTCCGACGAACGGCTCGTCGCGTTCGCGCAGGTCCGGGACCTGACCGCGCTGCGCGACCAGGACGGCGAGCACGTCGCGCTGCCGATGGCCGAGTACACGATCGCGACCTGCCTGGACTCGATCCGGCGGGCGCAAGCGCAGCTGCCGTCCGGCAAGCGGTTCGCGACCAACCAGATCGTGGTCTACGTCTGGCCGCCGAGCGACCTGACCCGCGCCGAGCTGGAGCAGATCTTCGAGCGGGTGCTGCCGACCGCCGAGGCGGCGGGCCTGGAGGAGATCCTGCTCATCGGCCGCCGGCGCGACGAGGAGACCGGCGAGCTGGGCAAGGTCGCCGTCCGGGTCCGGCTCGACGCGGCGGGCGGCGCCGAGCTGACCATCGGCGAGCCGCCGGTGGAGCCGGTCGAGCCGCTGGACGACTACCGGCAGAAGGTGCTGCGCGCCCGCTCCCGCAACACCGTGTACCCCTACGAGCTGACCGGGCTGCTGGGCGACTTCACCGAGCACGACCTGGACGCGGCGAACCGGCTGGTCCCGGTCGACCGGCCGAAGGGCCGCAACCGCGCCGCGATCGTCGCGGGCGTGGTGACCACGCCGACCGCGCGGCACCCGGAGGGCGTCACCCGGGTCGTCCTGCTGGGCGACCCGACCAAGGCGCTCGGCGCGCTGTCGGAGCCGGAGTGCCGCCGGGTGATCGCCGCGCTGGACCTGGCGGCCGAGATGCGGGTGCCGCTGGAGTGGTACGCGCTGTCGGCCGGGGCGCGGATCTCGATGGAGTCCGGCACCGAGAACATGGACTGGGTGGCCGCGGCGCTCAAGCGGATCGTGGAGTTCACCCAGGACGGCGGCGAGATCAACGTCGTCGTCGCGGGCATCAACGTCGGCGCGCAGCCGTACTGGAACGCCGAGGCGACGATGCTCATGCACACCAGGGGCGTGCTGGTCATGACGCCGGACTCGGCGATGGTGCTGACCGGCAAGCAGTCGCTGGACTTCTCCGGCGGCGTGTCGGCCGAGGACAACTTCGGCATCGGCGGCTACGACCGGGTGATGGGCCCGAACGGGCAGGCGCAGTACTGGGCGCCGGACCTGCCGTCCGCGCGGGACGTGCTGATGGCGCACTACGACCACACCTACGTCGTGCCGGGCGAGACCGGGCCGCGCACGGCCGCCACGTCCGACCCGGCCGACCGCGACATCCGGGACTTCCCGCACGTGGTCGAGGGCAGCGACTTCACCCGGGTCGGCGACATCTTCTCCGCCGAGCACAACCCGGACCGCAAGAAGCCGTTCGACATCCGCACGGTGATGCGGGCGCTGTCGGACCAGGACCACCCCGTCCTGGAGCGCTGGGCCGGGATGGCCGACGCCGAGACCTCGGTGGTGCAGGACGCGCACATCGGCGGACGACCGGTCTGCCTGGTCGGGATCGAGTCGCGGGCGGTGCCGCGGCGCGGCTTCCCGCCCACCGACGGGCCGGACGCCTACACGGCGGGCACCCTGTTCCCGCAGTCGTCGAAGAAGACCGCGCGGGCGATCAACGCCGCGTCCGGGAACCGCCCGCTGGTCGTGCTGGCGAACCTGTCCGGGTTCGACGGCTCGCCGGAGTCGATGCGCAAGCTCCAGCTGGAGTACGGCGCGGAGATCGGCCGGGCGATCGTCAACTTCGACGGGCCCATCGTGTTCTGCGTGATCTCCCGCTACCACGGCGGCGCGTTCGTGGTGTTCTCCAAGGCGCTCAACCCGAACATGACGGTGCTGGCGCTGGAGGGCTCGTTCGCGTCGGTGCTGGGCGGCGCCCCGGCGGCGGCGGTGGTGTTCTCCGGCGAGGTCAACGCCCGGACGGCCAACGACCCGCGGGTGACGGCGCTGCAGGCGGAGGCGTCGACGGCGATGGGCGCCGAGGCGGTGGAGCTGCGGGCGCGGCTGGCCGAGGCCCGCGCGTCGGTCCGCGCCGAGAAGCTGGGCGAGGTCGCCGCCGAGTTCGACCGGGTGCACAGCATCCAGCGCGCCGTCGAGGTCGGCTCGGTGGACGCCATCGTCAGCGCCGCCGAGCTGCGTCCCCGCGTCATCGAGGCGATCGAGCGAGGCCTCCGGCGCTGACGCCCGCGCGTGTCCGGGCCGCCCTCGGCGGCGGCCCGGACACGGGCCGGGCCCGGGCCGCCCGGGCGACTCGGGGCCGTCCGCCCCCTTGACAAGATCCACTACCGGGGTTGACTCTGCGTGAAGGATCATTCACCGGAGAGAGGGCGGGTCATGCAGAGCCTGGACACCGGGGGCGCCTACGCGGCCGCGCTGACCGAGACCGCGCGGCTGCTGCGCGAGGACGCGCTGCTGCGCGAGGCCATCGCGGACCTGGCCGCGGACGACGCCGAACACCACCACCCCGGCGCGGCGCCGAGGCCCCCGCTCACCGACCCCTGAGCCGGCCCGCCCCGGGCGGCGGGGACGGTCAGCGGTGCCCGGCGACGTGGGCGGCGAGTTCGGCCAGCCCCGCGGCGAACACCGAGTCGCGGAAGAACCGGGTGAGCCGGTCCGTCTCGGCCTCGTCCGCCTCGTAGTCGGCCCACCATTCGGCGAACGTCCCGCCCGAGGCGGTGACCGGCGCGACCCGGATCGTGGCCCGGTAGGCGCGCACCGGGAACGGGCTCTCCAGGAACTCGTAGGTCTGGGTGCGCGCCACCTCGTCGAGCCCGGTCAGGCGCTCCACGAAGACGGCGTCGCCCGAGGTCAGGCGGCGCACGGCCCCCACGGTCCGGTCGTCGCCCTCCCGCAGGACGCAGGTGTCCAGCGCGGGGTGCCAGGCGGCGATCCCGCCGAACGCGCGGACCAGCGTCCACACCTCGTCCACCGGGGCGTCGATGACCGCGCTCGCGTAGGCCTTGGGCATGCCGCCATCATCGCCCACCGGCCGCCCCCGCTCCAAGGACCACCGGACGCGGGCCGCCGCATCCCGGGAGCGCAGAACCCCGGAGTGCGGAGGCCGCGCTGATCAGGGACCCCGCCTCCGCGCGGCAGGGGCCGCGGTCGGTAGCGTCGGGAGCGTCGAAGGAGGTGGCGAGCCTGATGGCTGGCGGTAACGGTCGGGTGGCGTATGTGGTCGGCACGTTCGACACCAAGGGCGCCGAGCTGAGATACGCGGCGGAGCTGGTGGCGGCGGCCGGGACGCCGGTCCGCACGGTGGACGTCTCCACCGGAGGGCCTGGCGGCTCCGCCGGGGGGCCTGGCGGCGAGGGCGTGGACGTCACGGCGGCGGAGGTGGCGGCGGCCCATCCGGACGGCCCGGACGCGGTGTTCACCGGCGACCGCGGCACGGCCGTGACGGCGATGACCGTGGCGTTCGAGCGCTTCCTGGGCGCGCGGGACGACGTCGCCGGTGTGCTGGGGCTCGGCGGCAGCGGCGGCACGGCGATCGTCGCGCCCGCGCTGCGCGCGCTGCCCGTGGGCGTCCCGAAACTGCTGGTCAGCACGGTCGCGGCGGGGGACGTCGGGCCGTACGTGGGGGTCAGCGACCTGGCCATGATGCACTCGGTGACCGACGTCGCCGGGCTGAACCGGATCTCCCGGCAGGTGATCGGGAACGCCGCGCACGCGCTCGCCGGGATGATCGCGAACACGGTCCCGCCCGCCCAGGACCGGCCGGCCGTCGCGCTGACCATGTTCGGGGTGACCACCGCGTGCGTGACCGCGGTCGCCGAGCGGCTCGCGGCCGGCCACGACCCGCTGGTGTTCCACGCCGTCGGCACCGGCGGCCGGGCGATGGAGGCGCTGGTCGGGGACGGGCTGGTCGACGCCGTCCTGGACATCACCACCACCGAGATCTGCGACCTGATCGCGGGCGGGGTGTTCAGCGCGGGCCCGGAGCGGCTCGACGTGTTCGCGCGGACGGGCGTCCCCTACGTGGGGTCGTGCGGCGCGCTCGACATGGTGAACTTCGGCGCGCGCGCCACCGTCCCGGAGCAGTACGCCGACCGGCTGTTCTACCAGCACAACGAGCAGGTCACGCTGATGCGCACCAGCCCGGACGAGTGCCGCGAGATCGCCGCGTTCATCGCGGCGAAGCTGAACGCCTGCACCGGCCCGGTGCGGTTCCTGCTGCCCGAGGGCGGCGTGTCGGCGCTGGACGCGCCGGGGCAGCCGTTCTGGGAGCCCGCGACCGACCGCGTCCTGTTCGAGGCGCTGGAGGCCCAGGTCGAGCAGACCGCCGACCGGAAGCTGATCCGGTCCCCGCACAACATCAACGATCCCGAGTTCGCCGCCGCGCTCGTCGCGGCCTTCCAGGAGGTGTCCGCATGAGCTTCGCCCGCGCCGAACTGGTCGAGCGCTTCACCGACATGGCCCGGCGGGGCGAGCCGATCGTCGGCGGCGGCGCCGGGACGGGCCTGTCGGCCAAATGCGAGGAGGCCGGCGGCATCGACCTCATCGTCATCTACAACTCCGGCCGGTACCGGATGGCGGGCCGCGGCTCGCTGGCCGGGCTGCTCGCCTACGGCAACGCCAACGAGATCGTCCTGGAGATGGCCGCCGAGGTGCTGCCGGTCGTCGAGCGCACACCCGTCCTCGCCGGGGTGAACGGCACCGACCCGTTCCTGCTGCGCGGCCCGTTCCTGGCGAGGCTGCGCGAGCTGGGGTTCTCGGGCGTCCAGAACTTCCCGACGGTCGGCCTCATCGACGGGGTGTTCCGCGCCAACCTGGAGGAGACCGGCATGGGCTACGGGCTGGAGGTCGAGCTGGTCGAGGCCGCCCGGGCCGCCGACCTGCTGACGACGCCGTACGTGTTCTCCGCCGACGACGCCCGCGCGATGACCCGCGCGGGCGCCGACATCGTGGTGTGCCACATGGGCCTGACGACCGGCGGCGCGATCGGTGCGGAGACCGCCAAGTCGCTGGACGACTGCGTCGCGCTCATCGACGCGTGGTCCGAGGCGGCCCTGAACGAGCGCGACGACGTCCTGGTGCTGTGCCACGGCGGGCCGATCTCCGAACCCGAGGACGCCGCCTACGTCCTGGCGAATGCCAAGAACTGCCATGGCTTCTACGGGGCGAGCAGCATGGAGCGGCTGCCGACCGAGCGGGCCCTGACCGCGCAGACCCGGGCGTTCAAGCAGGTGCGCGCCTGACAGCGCCGC
>NZ_JBFAOF010000426.1:0-5777 GCF_040675125.1 Spirillospora sp. NPDC049652
CGGCGAGCAGCTGTGCCAGCACCACTGCCCGGTCGCGCACGTCGCCGCGGAGTTCCCGCAGCTGTGCGAGGCCGAGACCGAGGCGTTCAGCCGCCTGCTGGGCACCCCCGTCCAGCGGCTGGCCACCATCGCCCACGGCGACGGAATATGCACCACCCACGTCAGCTCCCGGTCCCTCTGCGAGGCGGCCAGGGCCGACGGTCCGAACACCAGTGACGAGGAGACCGGAGGGTCCTCCCTATGACTACGGCTGCCCACCCCGAGCTGGAAGGGCTCGACAGGTACAAGTTCGGTTGGGCCGACCCCGACACCGCCGGGGCCTCGGCGCGCCGCGGCCTGAACGAGGACGTCGTCCGTGACATCTCGGCCAAGAAGGGCGAGCCCGACTGGATGCTCGACCTCCGGCTGAAGGGGCTGCGGCTGTTCGACAAGAAGCCGATGCCCGGCTGGGGCTCGGACCTGTCGGAGATCGACTTCGACAACATCAAGTACTTCGTCCGCTCCACCGAGAAGCAGGCCGCTTCCTGGGAGGAGCTCCCCGAGGACATCAAGAACACCTACGACAAGCTCGGCATCCCGGAGGCGGAGAAGCAGCGCCTCATCGCGGGCGTCGCCGCGCAGTACGAGTCGGAGGTCGTCTACCACAAGATCCGCGACGATCTTGAGGAGAAGGGTGTCATCTTCCTCGACACCGACACCGGCCTCAAGGAGCACCCGGAGATCTTCCAGGAGTACTTCGGCTCGGTGATCCCGGTCGGCGACAACAAGTTCGCCGCGCTGAACACCTCCGTCTGGTCCGGCGGCTCGTTCATCTACGTCCCCCCGGGCGTGCACGTGGAGATCCCGCTCCAGGCCTACTTCCGGATCAACACCGAGAACATGGGCCAGTTCGAGCGGACGCTGATCATCGCGGACGAGGGCTCGTACGTGCACTACGTCGAGGGCTGCACCGCGCCGATCTACAAGTCGGACTCGCTGCACTCGGCCGTCGTCGAGATCGTCGTGAAGAAGGACGCCCGCGTCCGCTACACGACCATCCAGAACTGGTCGAACAACGTCTTCAACCTGGTCACCAAGCGCGCCGTCGCCTACGAGGGCGCCACCATGGAGTGGATCGACGGCAACATCGGCTCCAAGGTCACCATGAAGTACCCGGCCGTCTACCTGCTGGGCGAGCACGCCAAGGGCGAGACCCTGTCGATCGCCTTCGCGGGCGAGGGCCAGCACCAGGACGCCGGCGCCAAGATGGTGCACGCCGCGCCGAACACCTCCTCGACCATCGTGTCGAAGTCGGTGGCGCGCGGCGGCGGCCGCACCTCCTACCGCGGCCTGGTGCAGATCCAGGAGGGCGCCGAGCACAGCAAGTCCACGGTCAAGTGCGACGCGCTGCTGGTCGACCAGATCTCCCGGTCCGACACCTACCCCTACGTCGACGTCCGCGAGGACGACGTGGAGATGGGCCACGAGGCCACCGTCTCCAAGGTGTCCGAGGACCAGCTGTTCTACCTGATGAGCCGCGGCCTCACCGAGGACGAGGCGATGGCGATGATCGTGCGCGGGTTCGTCGAGCCCATCGCGCGCGAGCTGCCGATGGAGTACGCCCTTGAGCTGAACCGGCTCATCGAGCTGCAGATGGAAGGAGCCGTCGGCTGATGGGGCTCGACACCAGGCCTCTCTCGACCCTGCACGAGAAGGGGTCCTACGAGGTCGCCGACTTCGAGGTGCCGACCGGGCGCGAGGAGGAGTGGCGGTTCACCCCGCTGCGCCGCCTCAAGGGCCTGCACAACGGCACCGCCGACGCGTCCGGCAAGGTGATCGCCGAGGTCGAGGCCCCGGCCGAGGTCACGGTCGAGACCGTGGGCCGCGACGACGCGCGGATCGGCAAGGCGTTCGTGCCCGCCGACCGGGTGAGCGCGCAGGCGTGGTCGTCCTTCACCGAGGCGACGGTCGTGACCGTCCCCAAGGAGGTCGAGGCGTCCGCCCCGGTCGTCATCCGGCGGCACGGCGAGGACGCGTCCGGCGCGGCGTACGGGCACACCACGGTGATCGTGGAGCCGTTCGCCAAGGCGACGGTCGTGCTGGCGCACCGCGGCTCGGCGGTCTACGCCGAGAACGTGGAGTTCGTCGTCGGCGACAGCGCCTCGCTCTCGGTGATCAGCCTGCAGGACTGGGCGGACGACGCCGTGCACGTCGCGCGGCAGCACGCCCGGCTGGGCCGCGACGCCCGCTTCACCTCGCACAACATCAGCCTGGGCGGCGACCTGGTGCGGGTCTCCCCGTCGATCGAGTACGCCGAGCGCGGCGGCGACGCCGAGCTGTACGGCGTGTACTTCGTGGACGGCGGCCAGCACCTGGAGCACCGCCTGCTGGTCGACCACACCGTCCCGACCTGCCGCAGCCGGGTGGACTACCGCGGCGCGCTGCAGGACCAGGACGCCCACGCGGTCTGGATCGGCGACGTGATCATCCGTGCCGAGGCCGAGGGCACCGACACCTACGAGCTGAACCGCAACCTTGTCCTCACCGACGGGACGCGGGTCGACTCGGTGCCGAACCTGGAGATCCTGACCGGCGAGGTCGCCGGCGCGGGGCACGCCTCGGCGTCCGGCCGGCTGGACGACGAGCACCTGTTCTACCTGCAGGCGCGGGGCATCCCGTTCGACGAGGCCCGGCGCATGGTGGTGCGGGGCTTCCTCGGCCAGCTGATCGAGCGCATCGAGGTCGCCGACGTCCGCGAGAAGGTCGCCGCGGCGATCGAGGCCGAACTGGACCGGGCCCCGGCCCGGGAGGGGGAGCCGGCCCGATGAGCTTCGTGAAGGTCTGCCCGCTGGCGGAGGTCCCGGCCGACGGCGCGCTCGCCGTGGAGGTGGACGACACCCCGGTCGCGGTGGTGCGCAGCGGCGAGGAGGTGTTCGCGGTCAGCGACATCTGCTCGCACGCGGAGGTCTCGCTCTCCGAGGGCGAGGTCTACAACGGCACGATCGAGTGCTGGCTGCACGGGTCCTGCTTCGACCTGCGGACCGGCAAGCCCACCAACCCGCCCGCGACGCAGCCCGTCGCCACCTACAAGGTCAAGGTCGAGGCCGGCGACGTCTACGTCTCCCTCGACTCCGACGACTAGGAAGATCCACAGATATGGCCACCCTTGAGATCCGCGACCTGCACGTCTCCGTCGGAGAGGGCGAGGGCGCGAAGGAGATCCTGCGCGGCGTCGACCTGACCGTGAAGGCGGGCGAGACGCACGCGATCATGGGCCCGAACGGGTCCGGCAAGTCCACGCTCGCCTACGCGGTGGCGGGCCACCCCAAGTACACCGTCACCTCCGGCACGGTCACCCTGGACGGCGAGGACGTCCTGGCGATGAGCGTCGACGAGCGGGCCCGCGCGGGCCTGTTCCTGGCGATGCAGTACCCGGTGGAGGTGCCGGGCGTGTCGGTGTCGAACTTCCTGCGCTCGGCCGTCACCGCCGTCCGCGGCGAGGCGCCGAAGCTGCGCGTGTTCGCCAAGGAGACCAAGGCCGCGATGGACGCGCTGTCCATCGACCCGGCGTTCGCGCAGCGCTCGCTGAACGAGGGCTTCTCCGGCGGCGAGAAGAAGCGGCACGAGATCCTCCAGCTGGAGATGCTCAAGCCGAAGATCGCGGTGCTGGACGAGACCGACTCCGGCCTCGACGTGGACGCCCTGAAGGTCGTCTCCGAGGGCATCAACCGGTTCCACGACGGCGACCCGGAGACCGGCGTCCTGCTGATCACCCACTACACCCGCATCCTGCGCTACGTGAAGCCCGACTTCGTGCACGTGTTCGCGGGCGGCCGGATCGTCGAGCAGGGCGGCCCGGAGCTGGCCGACGTCCTCGAGAACGAGGGCTACGAGAAGTACGTGAAGGCGGGCGCGTCCGCATGAGCGAGCCGGAGATCCGGGCGGCCCTGCTGCCGGAGGAGGTCAAGAAGGACTTCCCGCTGCTGCAGCGGACGGTCCGGGGCGGGAACCCGCTGATCTACCTGGACTCCGGGGCGACCTCGCAGAAGCCCGTCCAGGTGCTGGACGCCGAGCGGGAGTTCTACGAGCGGCACAACGCGGCCGTGCACCGCGGCGCGCACCTGCTCGCCGAGGAGGCCACGGACGCGTTCGAGGCCGCCCGCGAGAAGGTCGCGCGGTTCGTCGGGGCCGTGCCGGGCGAGATCGTGTTCACCAAGAACGCCACCGAGGCGATCAACCTGGTGGCGTACGCGATGAGCAACGCCGCCACGTCCGGTCCCGAGGCCGAGCGGTTCAAGGTCGGTCCCGGCGACGAGATCCTCGTCACCGAGATGGAGCACCACGCCAACCTCGTCCCCTGGCAGCAGCTCTGCCGGCGGACCGGGGCGACGCTGCGCTGGTTCGGCATCACCGACGAGGGCCGCCTGGACCTGTCCGAGCTCGACTCGCTGGTGAACGGGCGCACGAGGCTGGTCGCGCTGACGCACCAGTCGAACGTGCTCGGCACCGTCCCGCCGGTCGAGCTGATCGCCGCGAAGGCCCGCGAGGTCGGCGCGCTGGTCGTGCTCGACGCCGCCCAGTCGGTCCCGCACATGCCGGTGGACGTGGCGTCCCTCGGCGCCGACTTCCTGGCGTTCTCCGGCCACAAGATGCTCGGCCCGACCGGGGTCGGCGTGCTGTGGGGCCGCGGCGAGCTGCTGGAGGCGATGCCCCCGTTCATTACCGGCGGCTCGATGATCGAGACCGTCACGATGGAGGGCACCACCTTCATGCCGCCGCCGCAGCGGTTCGAGGCCGGGTCGCCGAACGTGGCGCAGGCCGTGGGACTCGGCGCGGCGGTCGACTACCTGTCGGACCTCGGCATGGCGAACGTCCACGCGCACGAGGTCGCGCTCACCGGGTACGCCCTGGAGCGGCTCGGCGAGATCGCGGGCGTGCGGGTGATCGGCCCGGGCACGACCGAGGCGCGCGGCGGCGCGGTGTCGTTCACGGTGGAGGAGATCCACCCGCACGACGTCGGCCAGGTGCTGGACGAGCTGGGCGTGGAGGTCCGGGTCGGACACCACTGCGCCAAGCCGATCTGCCGCCGGTTCGGCATCCCCGCCACCACCCGGGCGTCCTTCTACGTGCACAACACCCTGGCCGACATCGACGCTCTCGCCGAGGGCGTCCGGCAGGCGCAGAAGTTCTTCGGAACAGCCTGACGCCGCGGGCTGTTGAACGACGACGAAGGCCCCTCACGAGGAAACGGAAGCCATGCAGCTTGAGGCGATGTACCAGGAGGTCATCCTGGACCATTACCGCAACCCCCACAACAAGGGGCTGCGGGAGCCGTTCGAGGGCGAGGCGCACCACGTCAACCCGACCTGCGGGGACGAGACGACGGTGCGCGTGCACCTGGACGGCGCGGGCCGGGACGCGGTCGTCGCGGACGTCTCGTACGACGCCATGGGCTGCTCGATCAGCCAGGCCAGCGCGTCGGTGATGACCGACCTGGTCATCGGAAAGTCCGTCAAGGAGGCGATGGGCGTCGGCGAGGAGTTCCTCGCGCTGATGCAGTCGCGCGGCCAGGAGGTCGACCTGGACGAGGACGTCCTGGACGACGCCATCGCCTTCGCCGGGGTGTCGAAGTACCCCGCCCGGATCAAGTGCGCCCTGCTCGCCTGGATGGCGTTCAAGGACGCGACCGCCCGCGCCCTGGGAGAGGCAGCATGAGCGAGAACGCCACCGGAACCGAGACCCCGGCCGTGGACACGGCCGCCGAGAACCCGCCCGTGAGCGGGGCCGGCACCGAGGCC
>NZ_JBFAOF010000427.1:0-5760 GCF_040675125.1 Spirillospora sp. NPDC049652
CTCCAGCTCCTCGGCCGCGGGGACGGACGGATCGGTGCCGCCGCCCTGCGCCACGTACCCGATGCGCCGCCGCACGCCCGCCGGGTCGGACCGCAGGTCGCGGCCCGCGACCGTCGCCGACCCGGCGGTCGGCGCCAGCAGCGTGGTCAGCATCCGCAGCGTCGTGGTCTTGCCCGCGCCGTTCGGGCCGAGGAACCCCACGATCTCCCCGGACGCGACCGACAGGTCGACCCCGCGCACCGCCTCCACGGTGCCGCGTTTGCCGGTGAAGGTGCGGGCCAGCCCGCGTGCCTCGATCACGAAAACCTCCGACGGAAGCCGAGCCGGTGCCGCGGCGGTCACCGCGACGCCGATAGAGTAACCCCAAATTTGCAGTCACTCCAAATTTTCAGTGACACCAGATCGCCTAGAATCGTCGGCATGGGCAAGCAGACCGCGCCGGACGACCCGCAGCGCACGGCAGAACCCCAGCTCGGACTGCGGGAACGCAAGAAGCGCGAGACGCGGCGGCGGATCTCCGACATCGCCACCGGGCTGTTCATGATGCGGGGCTTCGACAACGTCACCATCGCCGACGTCGCCCGCAACGCGGACGTGTCGGTCAACACGGTCTTCAACTACTTCCACACCAAGGAAGACCTGTTCTTCGACCGGCAGGAAGAGATCATCACGCGGGTCAGCGAGGCGTTCCGCGACCGCCGTCCCGGCGAGTCCGTCGTCGGGTTCTACCGCCGCTCGTTCTTCGAGGGCCTCGAGCAGGGCTCGTACCAGACCGGCTTCCACGAGGGCGCCGAGGTGTGGGTCCGCACCGTCCGCGACAGCCCCGCCCTGACGGCGCGCCAGCGCGAGATCGGCCAGGCCGCTCAGGACGTCCTCGCCCGCGTCCTCGCCGACGAGGTCGGTGCGGACCCCGACGACGTCACGCCCCGCATCGTCGCCGCGATGATCATGTCCGCGCAGTGGACGCTGGTGAACGAGATCACCGAGCGCAAGCTCGCCGGCGAGACCCTTGAGGAGATGCGCGACAGCGTCGAGGCCGCCGCCGACCGCGCCTTCGACCTGCTCGAACACGGCATCGGCGACTACGGCCTCAAACCGGCCGCCCCCGGCGCGACGCCCGAACTGCCCACCGGCGACGGGCCCGGCACGGCAGGCGACGACGAGGGCGAAGACCGCCGGACCTTCGGCGAACGCGTCAGCCGGGCCGCCGCGACCCCTCCCACCAGGCCGCCCGCGACCTGACCCCCGACCGCACCACGCCCACCCCGCCACCCGCACGCGGCCGCGACCCTCTCCGCGACCCTCTCCGCGCCATCTTCACCCGCGCCCGCGCCGCAGCTCCCGGCGCTGCAGCCCGACCCGCACCGCGGTCGTGCAGCGCTCCCCGGGCAGCACCCCCGGGCAGCACCCCCGGGCAGCACCCCCGGGCAGCGCCCGCCCCGTCCGTTCTCGCTCGCCGCGCTTGCTCTACCTCGCCTGTCCCTGGCCCGCTACGCAAGGCATGCGCGAAACGACGGCAAAGGCTCCGCCCGCCCGCGCGCCGTCCCCGCGGACGCCCCGAACCCCGCCGTTAGCGTCCTGCCATGGCGCACACCCCCGCCGGCGGCGCGGACGACGACGGCCTCGCCGACAGCGCCGCACCAGGCCACGATGCCGACGGAACCCCCGACCGGAACCGCCCCGGGACCAACCCGGACGAAGCCGCTTCCGCCCAGGCGGCCGACAGCGGGCAAGCCGCGGCCGGCCGCAGCGCGCACACCGCCCACACCGGCCCCGACCCGGCGCGGATGCCGCCCTGGCTGCCCCGCGCCTTCGTCCTCGCCGCCGCGACCGTCGTCGCGTTCGGGGCCGGCCTGTGGGTGCTGGACCGGCTGCGCGGCCTGCTCCTGCTCCTGGTGATCTCGCTGTTCCTGGCGTTCGCCATCGAACCGGGCGTGAACTGGCTCGCCGCCCGCGGCTGGCGGCGCGGCTGGGCCACCGGCCTGATGTTCGTGATCCTCACCGTCCTGGTCGCCGGGTTCTCCGTCGCCCTCGGCTCGGTCCTGATCAAGCAGACCACCACCCTGGTCAACAGCGCCCCCCGGTACGCCGACCAGATCATCGACTGGGCCAACCGGTCGTTCGGCGCCAAACTCTCCAAGCACACCCTGGTCAGCAAGATCCCCGCCGTCGGCGGCGAGCTCTCCAAGCACCTGTCGGACCTGGCCGGCAACGTGTGGGGGATCGGCGTGACCGCCCTCGGCGTGGTGTTCCGGGGCCTCGGCGTCCTGCTGTTCACCTTCTACCTGTCCGCGCAGGGCCCCCAGTTCCGCCGGACGGTCTGCTCCCTGCTCCCCCCGCAGCGCCAGCGGCAGGTGCTGCGCGCCTGGACGATCGCCGTCGACAAGACCGGCGGCTACATCTACTCCCGCGCCCTGCTCGCCGCGATCTCCGCCGTGTTCCACTACGCCGCCCTCACCCTGCTGGACGTCCCGTACGCGGTGACGCTGGCGCTCTGGGTCGGCGTGGTGTCCCAGTTCATCCCCACCGTCGGGACCTACCTCGCCGGAGCCGCCCCCGTCCTGATCGCACTCACCAAGGCCCCCTCGACCGCGCTGTGGACGCTGCTGTTCGTCATCGCCTACCAGCAGTTCGAGAACTACGTCCTGCAGCCGCGCATCACCGCCCGCACCCTGGACATGCATCCCGCCGTCGCGTTCGGCGTCGTCATCGGCGGCGCGGCGGTCATCGGCCCCATCGGCGCCGTCCTCAGCCTGCCCCTGGTCGCCAGCCTCCAGGCGTTCCTGGACGCCTACGTCCGCCGCTACCACGTCGAGGAGCACCCCCTCACCGCCCGCCCGCCCAAGGGCCACGCCCACCACGATGATGACCACCACGAGGATGACCACCACGACGGCCGGTACCAAGGCGCGGAACCCGACCAGACCCACGGCCGGGGCCCTGACCAGGGCGGCGACTAGCGGTCGGCGCGGCTCGTCGAGTTCTGCCATGGACGCGCCGCCTCCGCCCGGCTAGCGTGCGGACGACACGCAAGATCGTTCTCGGGGGCGGAAGGGAACGTCCATGCGCAGAACGTCCATGCGTCCAGCGTCCTCGCACACCTCCGACCGCACGTCCCCGCACGCGCCCCGGGACATGCCGAGGGACGCACCCGGAGGGACTCCCGCGGCGCCCTCCTCGGGAACGCCCAGGCCGAGGACGCGGCGCGCCGTCCCCGTCACGGCGGCGCTGACCGCCGCCCTGCTCGCCGCGTCACCGCTCACCGCACCCACCGCCGCCCGCGCCGACGCCCCCGCGCGCACCGGCTCCGCCTTCGGACGCGACCCGCGCCTGATGAAGCTCATCGGCTCGATGACGCTCCGGCAGAAGGTCGCGCAGCTGTTCGTCGTGCAGATCTACGGCCTGTCCGCCGACACCACCGCGCCCGCCGACGTCGCCGCCAACCGCGCCCTGTACGGGGTGGACAACGCCGCCCAGCTCATCGCCCGCGACCAGCCCGGCGGCATCATCTACTACGGCAACAACGTCAGCGGCCCCCAGCAGCTCGCCGCGTTCTCCAACGGCATCCAGCGCGCCGCGCTCGCCGCCGGGCACGCGATCCCCGCGACCGTCGCGATCGACCAGGAGGGCGGCATCGTCGCCCGCGTCGGGGCGCCCGCCACCCAGCAGCCCGGCGCGATGGCCCTGGCCGCCGGACGGCGCCCCCAGGACGCCCGCGCGCTCGCCCGGATCACCGGCGCCGAACTGCGCGCCATCGGCGTCAACCAGGACTACGCGCCCGACTCCGACGTCAACGTCAACCCCGCCAACCCGGTGATCGGCGTCCGGTCGTTCGGCTCCGACCCGGGCCTGGTGTCCCGGATGGTCACCGCGCAGCTCGGCGGCTACCGCTCGGCCGGCGTCACCGCGACACCCAAGCACTTCCCCGGCCACGGCGACGCCGACACCGACAGCCACACCGGCGTCCCGATCATCCGGCACACCCGCGCGCAGTGGGAGAGCATCGACCTGCCGCCGTTCCGCGCCGCGATCGCCGCCGGAGCCGACTCGATCATGACCGGGCACCTGGTCGTGCCCGCCCTGGACCCCTCCGGCGACCCCGCGACCCTGTCCCGGCCGATCGTCACCGGCATCCTGCGCGACCAGCTCCACTACCAGGGCCTGGTGATCACCGACGCGCTGGACATGCAGGGCGTCCGCGACAAGTACGGCGACGACCGGGTGCCCGTCCTCGCCCTCAAGGCCGGGGTGGACACCCTGCTCAAGCCGCCCGCCGGGAAGTTCGCCACCCAGCTGGACGCCGTGGTGGCGGCGGTGCGCGGCGGCGAGCTCAGCGAGGACGCCGTCAACCGGTCGGTCTACCGGGTCCTGGACCTCAAGCAGCGCCGCGGCCTGTTCCGCGACCCGTACGTGGACGAGTCCCGCGTCGGCCGGGTCGTCGGGACGCCCGCCCACCTGGCGACCGCGCGCCGCGCCACCGACCGCACCACCACCCTGGTCAAGAACGACCCGCAGCCCGGGGGCCTCACCCTCCCGCTGGCGCCGGGGCCGCGCAGCGTCTACGTGACCGGCTGGGGGACGAGCACCACCGCGACCCTGGCCGCCGAGATCGGCAAGTACGGCGCGACCGCCGACGCCCACGACACCGGCCTCAGCCCCACTCCCGCGGCCATCGCCTCGGCCGCCGCGGCGGCGAACAGCCACGACCTCACCGTCGTGGTCACCAACCGCGCCTGGGACACCTCCCCTGAAACCGGCCACAACGGTCCCGGGCAGGCCGACCTCGTCAAGGCGCTGATCGCGACCGGTAAGCCGGTGGTGGTCCTGGCCGTCCGCGACGCCTACGACATCAACGCGTTCCCCGCCGCGCCCGCCTACCTGGCCACCTACTCCTACACCGCCGACGCGCTGCGCTCGGCTGCCGCGACCCTGTTCGGCGCGAACCGCCCGCAGGGACGCCTGCCCGTCACCATCCCGGCGGCTGGCGGCTCCGGCCAGACCCTCTACCCCTTCGGCTACGGCCTGCACTACCCGCGCAAGTAACCCCCGCCGAGACCGGCCGATGAGGGTGGGCCAGGGGCGGACCTCCGCCCCTGGCCCATCCCCCCACGGCGGGGGAAGCCCGGTGATGAGAATCATGTGCGCAGTGGGTGCCGAAAATGTGGCGATGGGGCTCGCCGGGCGCTCTCACCTCGGCGGATGAGGCAGGATCGGAGCATGCAGGGGCTCCGACCGGGGGGTGGGCGCCTGCCCGTCCGCCGCACGCGGAACCGGGCGCTGCCGCTCCTGGCGACATTGGTCGCCGTCGCCACCACGCTCGACGTGCTGGCCGGCGGCCTGCTCCGCCGTGCCGACACCTGGATCTTCGACGAGGGCCTGCCGGCCCGCTCCGGAGCCTGGCACTGGACCTGGCGCACGATCGTCAACGGCGGCCAGTACTGGCTCGTCGGGACACTGGTCGCCCTCGTCGCGCTGCTCACCGCCTGGCGCCGCCGCAGCCCCTGGACGGCCGTCCGCGCCGGGATCTGGCTGGTCGCCGCCGAGGCCGTCATCCGCGCCGCCCAGCTCGGCTTCGCCCGCACGCCGCCCCGCACCGGAGCCGACCTGCTCTTCGCCGACGGCTACCTGTCCTTCCCGTCCGGGCACGCCGCCAACGCCGCCGCCTGCCTCACCGTGGCCGCCGCGCTGCTGCGGGCCACCCGCCGCTGGTGGATCGCCGTCCACACCGTGGTCGCGGGCGTGGCCGTCGCCGTCGTCGCC
>NZ_JBFAOF010000428.1:0-5742 GCF_040675125.1 Spirillospora sp. NPDC049652
CGCGACCTGCCCGGCCAGCTCCGTCGCGTCGCGGACGACCCGCATGCCGCGTCCGCCGCCGCCCGCCGACGCCTTCACCAGGATCGGCAGGTCCGCTCCGGTCACCTCGGCCGGATCCAGCTCGGGCAGCACCGGCACCCCGGCCGCCGCCATCAGCCGTTTGGCCTCGATCTTGGAGCCCATCGCCGCGACCGCCGCCGGCGGCGGCCCGACCCAGGTCAGCCCCGCGTCGAGGACGGCCCGCGCGAAGTCCGCGTTCTCCGACAGGAACCCGTACCCGGGATGGACCGCGTCCGCCCCCGACGCCCGCGCCGCCTCGATGATCCGCTCGGCCCGCAGGTAGGTGTCCGACGGCGCGTCGCCCGGCAGCCGGACGGCCGCGTCCGCCTCCCGGACGTGCGGCGCGCCGGAGTCGGCGTCGGAGAACACCGCGACCGTCGCGACGCCCAGGTCGCGGCAGGTGCGGAAGACGCGGCGGGCGATCTCGCCGCGGTTGGCGACCAGCAGTTTCTCGATCATCATCACATCCGGAAGACGCCGAAGCCGTCCGCGCCGCGCACGGGGGCGTTGTGGACCACCGACAGGCACAGGCCGAGCACGGTGCGGGTGTCGCGCGGGTCGATGACCCCGTCGTCGTACAGCCGCCCGGACAGGAAGAACGGCAGCGACTCGGCCTCGATCTGCGTCTCGACCAGCTCCCGCATCGCCCGGTCCTGCTCCTCGTCGTAGGCCTGGCCGCGCGCCTCGGCGGCGGCGCGCGCGACGATCGACAGAACGCCGGCGAGCTGCTGCGGCCCCATCACGGCCGACTTGGCGCTGGGCCAGGTGAACAGGAAGCGCGGGTCGTAGGCCCGGCCGCACATGCCGTAGTTCCCGGCGCCGTAGGACGCGCCCATCACCACCGTCAGGTGCGGCACCTTCGAGTTCGCCACCGCGTTGATCATCAGCGCGCCGTGCTTGATGATCCCGGCCTGCTCGTACTCCGCGCCGACCATGTAGCCGGTCGTGTTGTGCAGGAACAGCAGCGGCGTGTCGGCCTGGTTCGCCAGCTGGATGAACTGCGCTGCCTTCTGCGCCTCCGCGCCGAACAGCACGCCCTGCGCGTTCGCGAGGATCCCGATCGGGTACCCGTGGAGCCGCGCCCACCCGGTGACCAGGCTCGTCCCGTAGAGCGGCTTGAACTCGTCGAACTCCGAACCGTCCACGATCCGGGCGATCACCTCGCGCGGGTCGAACGGGACCTTGAGGTCCTCCGGGACGATCCCCGCCAGCTCCTCCGCGTCGTACAGCGGCTCCTCCACCGGCCCCGCGGGCGCCGGTCCGGCCTTGCGGTGGTTGAGGCGCTTGACGATCCGCCGGCCGAGGCGCAGCGCGTCGTGCTCGTCCACCGCCATGTAGTCGGCGAGCCCGGACGTCCGGGCGTGCATCTCCGCGCCGCCGAGGGACTCGTCGTCGGACTCCTCACCGGTCGCCATCCTCACCAGCGGCGGCCCGCCGAGGAACACCTTCGCGCGCTCCTTCACCATGACCGTGTAGTCGCACATGCCGGGGATGTACGCGCCGCCCGCCGTCGAGTTGCCGAACACCAGCGCGATCGTCGGGATCCCGGCCGCCGACAGCCGGGTCAGGTCGCGGAACATCCGCCCGCCCGGGATGAAGATCTCCTTCTGGGTGGGCAGGTCCGCGCCGCCCGACTCCACCAGGTTGATCACCGGCAGCCGGTTCTCCAGCGCGATGTCGGACGCCCGGAAGCTCTTCTTCACCGTCCACGGGTTGCTGGAGCCGCCGCGCACCGTCGGGTCGTTCGCGACGATCATGCACTCGACGCCCTCCACGACGCCGATGCCCGTCACGACGGACGCGCCGACCGGGAAGTCGCTCCCCCAGGCGGCGAGCGGGCTCAGCTCCAGGAACGGCGAGTCGGGGTCGAGCAGCAGCTCGATCCGCTCCCGCGCGAGCAGCTTGCCGCGCTTGCGGTGCCGCTGCACGTACTTCTCGCCGCCGCCCGCCAGGGCCTTGGCGTGCTCGGTGTCCAGCTCGGCCAGCTTGCCGAGCATCGCCGCCCTGCGCTCCCGGTACTCGGGGCTCGCGGCGTCCAGCGTGCTTCTGAGGGTCAAAGGACGGCCTCCGGGACGATGACGGAACGGGACCGCAGCCACTCCCCGAGGGCCTTGCCCTGCGGGTCGAACCGGGTCGAGGCGGACACGCCCTCCTGCAGCAGCCCTTCGATCACGAAGTTCACCGCCCGCAGGTTCGGCAGTTCGTACCGGACGACCCGGTGCTCCCCGGTCTCCGGCAGAAGCTCTCGCAGACGCGCCTCGGTGAGGTAGCCGGTGAGCCATACGAACTGCGCGTCCGTCCTGGCCCAGACACCGATGTTGGCGTCGCCGCCCTTGTCTCCACTGCGCGCCCCTGCGACCTCGCCCAGCGCGATCTTCTTCCCCGCCCCCGCTTCCGGGGCGGGCTCCGGCGCGACGGGCGAGCGAGGCGGAGCGGTCTCAGTGCGCGGTGCAGGCGGAATCGCGACCTCGGTGCCGTCGGGGAGGACGGCCAGGTGCGCGATCTCCTCGTTCGGAACGAAAGCCGGACGGTAGACGCCGTACGGGCTGCCCTTCCCTGGCGGCGAGGTCATCGTGAACCCGGGATATCCCGCCAGGGCGAGTTCCACGGCGGCGTTGCTGAACGCGCGCCCGACCTTCTCCGCGTCCGGGTCCAGGACGGCACAGCGCAGCAGCGCCGTCGCCTCCCCCTGGGTCTGCGGATCGTCCTTCGCCGCGCCGATCATCGTCCACTCGACCCGGCTCGGCCGGTTCTCGCCCATCGCCGCGTCCATCTGCGCGCGCACGAGGGAGCCCTTGGCCTCGATGTCCAGCCCGGTGAGGACGAACGTCATCTCGTTGCGATGCCCGCCCAGGTGGTTGAGGCAGACCTTCGTGGCCGGAGGCGGCGGCGAGCCCCGCACGCCGCTGATCCGCACGCGGTCGGGCCCGTCGTCCGCGAGTTCGACCGTGTCGAAGTGCGCGGTGACGTCCGGACCCGCGTACGCGGGAGCGCCGATCTCGTAGAGCAGCTGGGCGGTGACCGTCTCGACGGTGACGGCGCCGCCCGTCCCGTCGTGCTTGGTGACGACGCTCGATCCATCGCCGTGGATCTCCGCCAGCGGGAACCCCGCCGGACGCGGCGAGCCCGCCGCCTTTACGTTGTAGATTTCTTGAAAGAAGGCGTAGTTCCCGCCCGTGGCCTGCGCGCCGCACTCCAGGACGTGCCCGGCGACGGTCGCGCCCGCGAGCGCGTCCCAGTCGTCGCGCGCCCAGCCGAAGTGCGCGGCAGCGGGACCGGCCACGAGCGAGGCGTCCGTGACGCGCCCGGTCACCACGACGTCCGCGCCCGCCTTCAGGCACTCCGCGATCCCCCACGCGCCGAGGTAGGCGTTGGCGGTGAGCGGCTGCCCGTACCGGTCGTCCCGGAGGCCGAGCTCCTGCGCGCGCGGGAGCAGGTCGTCCCCGTGGACGTAACCGATCCGCACGTCCAGGCCGAGCCGCTCCGCCAGGTCCCCCAGCCGCTCCGCCAACCCGCGCGGGTTCAGCCCGCCCGCGTTCGCCACGATCTTCACGCCCCGCTCGACGGCGAGCCCGAGCGCGTCCTCCATCTGGCGGAGGAAGGTCGAGGCGTATCCGCCGCCCGGGTCCTTCAGCTTCGACCGGCCGAGGATGAGCATGGTCAGCTCGGCCAGGTAGTCCCCGGTCAGGACGTCCAGCGGGCCGTCCTCCAGCATCTCCCGGACGGCGCTGAACCGGTCGCCGTAGAAGCCCGAGGCGTTCCCGACGCGCAGCGGTCGACTCATGTCCCGCACCCTGCCAGCCCGGCACGATAAAATCAATCGTGCATGATTGTTTTTAGCCCGCCGGTACGGTGCGCGCGGGTCGTCCGAGCACCCGAGGAGACCATGACCGCCCAGGCCGCTCCCCGCGAACCCCGCCAGGACCGCAGCCGCGCCACCCGCCGGCGCCTCCTGGAGGCCGCCGTCGACTGCCTGGCCGTCCAGGGCTGGGCCGGGACGACCGTGGCCGTCGTCGCCGAGCGCGCCGGGGTGTCCCGCGGCGCGGCCCAGCACCACTTCCACACTCGCGAGGAGCTGGTCACGGCCGCCGTCGAGTACGGCACCGAGGTCCGCATGGACCGGATGCGCGCCCGCCTCGACGAGCTCGCGGGACGCCGCCCCGACACCCTGGAGGTGGTGACGCTCCTCGGCGAGATGTACGCCAGCCCGCTGTTCAAGGCGGCCCTGCAGCTCTGGGTGGCGGCGAGCTCCGACGACCAGCTGCGCGACCAGGTCGTCCCGCTGGAGGCCCGGTTCGGCCGCGAGGCCCACCGGCTGACCGTCGAGGCGCTCGGCGCGGACGAGTCGCTCCCGGGCGTCCGGGAGACCGTGCAGGCCACGCTCGACCTGGTCCGCGGCCTCGGCCTCGCCGACCTGCTGACCGACGACTCGGCCCGCCGCACCCGCCTGCTCCACCAGTGGGCCGCCACCCTGGACGCCGTCCTCGACCGATAATGATCAGATGCTGCACGTACTCCGGCTGACCTATACCGCGTCCGAGGCCGAGGCCGCCCCGCACGTCCCCGGCCACGTCGCCTTCCTCGACCGGCACCACGCCGCGGGCACGTTCCTCCTGTCCGGGCAGACCGTCCCGACCGAGAACGGCGGCGTGATCCTCGCGGCCGGCGGCCTGGACGCCGACGCGGTCCGCCGGCTCACCGAGGAGGATCCGTTCGTCCGCGCCGGCGTCGGCCGCTACGACATCACCACCGTCGACCCCGCCCGGGTCCACACGGCCCTGGAGCGCCTGCTGGCACAGCCCTAGACCGGGCGCGCGGCGATCCACGTGTGGTCGCCGGTCAGGAAGCCTTCGAACCCCAGGGCCGCCGCCGCGAGGACCTCCGGAAGCTTGTCGTCGGACAGCCGCCGCGAGGTGAACGTATGGGTCCACGTGCGCTCCCCCGACCGGTACTCGATGGTCGCGGTCACCGCGTCAGGGGCCACGGGCTCGGCCTCGCTGAGGCGCATGTCGACGCCGCCGGCCGTCCATTGGCGGGGCACCTCGTCGAACATCCCGTCCGCCTCCCGCTGGATCAGCACCCTGCCGCCGGGCTTCACGTGCCTCCGGCAGGACGCCAGCAGCGCCTCGCGATCACCGTAGTTGACCAGGTACGACATCAGCAGGACGCAGTCGAAGCGCTCGTCGAGGGCGAGTTCCTCGATGCCGCTGCGGACCGTCCTGATCCCGGCCGGGATGTGGGCGAGCATGTCCGCCGACGCGTCCACGGCCGTCACCGGATGGCCGAGCGTTGTGAGCGGCACCGAGACCCGTCCCGTGCCCGCCCCGAGTTCGAGGATGGACGCCCCGTCCGGCAGCGCGCCGTGCACCAGGGACGCGCTCGTGTCGTCCTGGGGCGCCTCCAGGTAGTACTCGACGGCCGAACCGTCCTCGGCGATCGGGCCCGGGCCAGTTCCGTGCGCCATTCCGACTCCCCTCCCGGAGCCGCGACCGGTCGGGCGACCCGTCGCGGACCACGTCCGTCCCCCGAGCGCACCGTCCGGCGCCCGGCACGCCTCCATCCTGTTACCGCCGCCCCCGAAAGATCCACACGTGCGGCGGCAAAATGATCGACCGCACCGTCCCCGGCCGTCAGACCGCCAGCGGGTCGAGCCGAGCGGAGGGCGCGGCCTGCTTGGAGCGC
>NZ_JBFAOF010000429.1:0-5731 GCF_040675125.1 Spirillospora sp. NPDC049652
TTCTCGCGGCGCTGCCGGGGATGCTGGAGCGCGGGCGCGGCGGGGTCGTCAACGTGGCGTCGGTCGCGGCGTTCGCGACGCGGGGGACCTACGGCGCGTCCAAGGCGTGGGTCGTGTCGTTCTCGCAGGCCGCCGCGTCCGAGATCGCGGGGCGTCCGGGCGCGGAGAGGGTGCGGGTCATGGCGCTGTGCCCGGGGTTCGTGCACACCGAGTTCCACGAGCGCGCGGGGATGGACATGGCGGGCGTCCCCGAGTTCATGTGGCTCGACCGGGACAGGGTCGTGGACGAGGCGCTGCGGGATCTGCGGCGCGGGGTCGGGGTCAGCGTCCCGGGCGCGCAGTACAAGGCGATCGTGGGGCTGAGCCGGTTCGTGCCGCCGTCGCTGGTCGGGCGGTTCTCCCGTTCCGGCCGCAAGTGGGACTGAGCCCCCAGGGCCGGAACGCGGGGCCACCGCCGGACGCGGGTGGGCGTCGGGACGACGCGTGAGCGCCCTCGCCGGATGACACGAGGGCGCCGGAAGTTCGTCCGAAGGGATTGTCAGGGCACGGGCGGACACGCGATGGTGTCAACCCGAATCTCCCCGCGACCCCGCCCCGAAAGGTCCCGCCGATGGGCCACGACCTCGGTTACGCAGCGCTGGCCCTGCTCGCGACCAGCACGTACTACGTCGCCTTCGTGGTGTTCCGGGCGGCGGCCGGGCGGATGCCGCCGCTGCGGGGCGGCCGCCCGTTCCAGGTCGCCTGGACGATGCTGACCGACCCGGTGTGGTTCGGCGGCGGGCTGCTGCTGTTCGCGGGGCTCGCCGGCGAGGTGGTGGCGTTCGAGGAGCTGCCGCTGGCGGTGGCGCAGCCGGTGTTCGCGGTGAGCCTCGTCCTGCTGGTGGTCTACGCGGTGGGGGTGCTCGGCGAGCGGATGACGGGGCGCGAGTGGGCGAGCGTCGCGCTGTTCGTGGTGGCGACGGTGCTGATCGGTTTGTCCGCCGAGGACGGGTCGGCGTCGGCCGAGCGCGGGTGGCGGCACACGCTGGCGGACCCGTGGCCGCTGGTCGCGGTGACGGTTCCGGCGCTGCTGGTCGCCGGGCTGGTGTGGCTGGTCGGGGACCGGCGCGCGGGCGGACGGCACGCGCGGCGGCTGGCCGGGGTCGCCTACGGGATCGGCGCGGGCGTGTGCGCGGGGCTGGCCGAGGCTGGCATCCGGGGCATGGCGCTGGTGTTCGAGGACTCGCACCGCGACGTCGTGGCCGTCCTGAACACGCCCTACCCGTACCTGACGCTCGGGCTCGCGGCGCTGGCGCTGGGGCAGTTGCAGGTGGCGCTGCAGCGCTGCCGGCTGGTGATCATCGCGACGGTGCTGACCGTCATCGGCCGCGGGTACCTCGTGCTGGCGAGCACGGTGCTGTACCACGAGGGCTGGCCGTCCGACCCGGTGCCGTTCGCGCTGCGCACGGCCGGTTTCGCGCTCGCGCTGGCGGCGCTGGTGAACTTCCCCCGGCACGAGCGGCGGAACGCGGCGGACCGCCGAAACGGACGGAACGGGCGGAATACCGTGCAGCACGTCCAGTGATTTCCTACATTCGCTGCATGGCACTCCCCTCTCCCCTGCGCCGTGCCGCTCTCACCGCCGCTGCCGCAGTGTCCGCCGCCGCCCTGCTCCCCGCCGCGTCCGCCGCCGCGGTCGTGCACGGCCGGGAGGCGTCCGCCGCGCGGTACCCGTGGCTGGGGGCGGTCGGCTCGCCGTTCTTCTTCGTGCGTCCCGCCGGGCAGTTCTGCGGCGGCGCGCTCACCGCGCCCGACAAGGTGCTGACCGCCGCCCACTGCGTCGCGTCCGTGCGGGGCCTGCCCGGCGTCCTGCGGGTGACGTTCGGGCTCAGCGACCTGCGCGACAAGGGCGGTGAGGCCGTGACCGTCAAGAGCGTGTGGGTCGATCCGCGCTACCACGAGACCAAGTTCAAGACCGAGGACGTCCAGCACCACGATGTCGCCGTGCTGACGTTGAAGCGGCGCGTGAACCGGCCGACCGTCGCGACCGGACGTGCGGGCGACGCGCGCGCGGGCGAGGTCGTCGGCTGGGGCACCACGTCGGAGTCGAATCTGTTCAACACGCGGCTGCACGCGGCCTCGGTGCCGCTGCGCGGGGACGCGGCCTGCACGGCCGCCTACGGGTCGTCCTACGACGCGTCCGACATGCTGTGCGCGGGATCGCCGCAGGCGGACACGTGCCAGTTCGACAGCGGCGGGCCGTTGCTGGTGAACGGACGTGTCGTGGCGTTGACGTCGTGGGCGTACGGGTGCGCGCGTCCCGGGTATCCGGGCGTGTACTCGCGCGTCTGACACACCGGCTCTGGTGAGGGTGTGACACGCCGCCGGTCATTGCCCGCCTCGGCGACGCTGGTCATGCTGGACACATGCGCGTGTTGGTGACAGGAGCGGCGGGTTACGTCGGTTACGCGGTCGGTCGTCGGCTGGTGGCGGCCGGGCACGAGGTGGACGGGCTCGTGCGCGCGCCCGGCAGGACGGTGCCGCCAGGGGTCCGTCCGGTGGTCGGTGACCTGCTGGGGCCGCTCACGCTGGACGGGACCTATGACGCGGTGTGCCATCTGGCCGCGCTCACGCGCGTGCGCGAGTCGTTCACGGAGCCGTTGCGGTTCTACACGGCGAACGTCCAGGGCACGGTGCATCTGCTGGACGCTCTGCGGGGCGAGCCCACGGTCGTGTACGGCTCCACGGGGGCCGTCTACGGGACGCCTGACGAGCTGCCCGTTCTGGAGACGCAGCCGGCTGCGCCGTCCAATCCCTATGGGGCGTCGAAGCTGGCGGCCGAGGACGCGGTCCGGTACCAGGCGGCGACGGGGCAGATCGGCGCGGTGGTGCTGCGGACGTTCAACGTGTCCGGGTCGGTGGACGGACGCGGCGACCCCGACCCGACGCGGCTGATCCCGCGCGCGCTCGCCGTGGCCGCCGGGACGGCTCCGCACCTGGAGGTGAACGGCGACGGCGGGGCCGTCCGCGAGTACCTGCATGTGGACGACCTCGCGCGCGCGTACGAGCTCGCCCTGACCGCCGCGACACCCGGCACCCACCGCGTCTACAACGTCGGTTCGGGGGTCGGCGCGTCCGTCGCGGAGGTGATCGGGACGGTCGAGAAGGTGACCGGGCGGGACGTGCGGGTCGTCCACCGGCCGCCGGCGCCGGAGCCGCCGCTGCTGCTGTCCGACACGGCGGCGATCCGCCGCGATCTCGGCTGGGCGCCGGAGCGGTCCGCCCTCGCGGAGGTCGTCGGGAGCGCCTGGGAGGCCCTCCAGGCCCGGTGACGACAGGCCCGCAGCCCCTCTGACGTGGGAATATCCGGCCTCTCATTTTGGTTAGACAGACTAAAGAGAGAGTGCGTCGGAGGAGTCGTCCTGTGACCGTCCAGCCCATGTCCGCCCCTACCGCCCCCGCCCCCGTCACGTCGCCGGTTCCTGAGACGGACGCCCGGCAGCACGTGCCGGTGCTCGCGCTGAGCCCCGGCGAGGAGATCGCCACCGGCCTCCACCTGGACGCGCTGGCCCCCGGGGAGCATCACCGCGACACCCTCGTCGTCCGGTACCGGGCGGACGAGGACGCCGTGGTGGCCCTGCGCGTCGAGTGCGCGGACCCGGCGACCGCGTCCCGGGACGTGCACGTCGGGGTCTTCGAGCACGCGGGCGCGCTGATGCCGTTCCCGGTTTTCAGCGGAACCCTGCTCGATCTCGCCCGCCGGAACCGGGCGTTCGGCCGCTGGACCGGCCGCGGCGACGGCGACGACCACGAGGTCGTGTACGAGATCTCCACGTCGCTCGCGCGGGACGCCGCGTCCGCGAGCGCGCCCGCCGACGTCACCCTCCACTTCACCGCCACCCGCGGCTGAGCCCGCCGCCGCCCGGGTTCCCGGGGACGGCTTCGCCTGCGCGCCACCGGGCGATCGCGGACGGTTCGCGCGCCCGTAACCGGCGAGGACGACGCTGATCGGCGGTTCTCGATCCGGTTGGAGGGGCGCATGCGGCGTCGCGACGTTCTCAGGCTCTCGGTGATCGCGGGCGCGGGTGTGCTCACCCTCGATCCGGTCACGTTCGCGCGCGCGGACGCGCCCGGCGCGGCTCCCGGCGGCGCGCCCGGCTCCGGGGAGGTGACGCGGACGGTCAGCGGGCATCTGCCGACCGGCGCGGCCGACTACGTGTACCTGCCGGTCGAGGTCCCGCGCGGCGTCCGGGAGATCGCGGTCTCCTACACCTATGACCGGCCGCAGGTGCCGTCCGGGACGCAGGGGAACGCGTGCGACATCGGCGTCTTCGACGAGCGCGGCACCGAGCTGGGCGGACGCGGCTTCCGCGGCTGGTCGGGCGGGGCGCGCACCGAGTTCACGATCAGCGCGGAGCAGGCGACGCCCGGCTACCTCGCGGGACCGGTCAACGCCGGGACCTGGCACATCGTCCTCGGGCCGTACACGGTCGCGCCGCAGGGCGTGAACTACAGCGTCACGGTCACCCTGCGATACGGGGCGGCGGGCACGACGCCGCGTCCGGTGTACCCGCCGGCGCGGGCCAAGGGGCGGGGACGCGCCTGGTACCGGGGCGACTGCCACCTGCACACCGTCCACTCGGACGGTAAGCGGACGCCCGCCGAGGTCGCGGCCGCCGCGCGCGTCGCCGGGCTGGACTTCATCACCACGACCGACCACAACACCTCGTCCGCGCACGGCGCGTGGGCCGGGCTGTGGGGCGACGACCTGCTGATCCTGCCGGGCGAGGAGGTCACCACGCGCAACGGGCACGTCCTGGCGATCGGCGTCGAGCCGGGCACGTTCGTGGACTGGCGCTACCGCGCGCGGGACGACGAGTGGGAAAGGTACGCGCGGCGGATCCGGCAGGCGGGCGGGATCGTGGTGCCCGCGCACCCGCACGGCACGTCGATCGGGTCGTTCTGGAAGTACGGCTACGACCAGGCGGACGCGATGGAGGTGTGGAACTCCACCTACTCCCCCGACGACGAGATGTCGGTCGGGGACTGGGACAACCAGTTGGTCACCGCCGCGCGCGGGCGCGGCCGGTGGCTGCCCGCGATGGGCAACAGCGACGCGCACCGCGAGCCGCAGGTCGTCGGGCTGCCGCAGACGGTCGTGCTGGCCGACGAGCTGAGCCGGTCCGCGATCCTGGCCGGGCTCCGCGCGGGACGGAGCTGGATCGCCGAGTCGTCCCAGGTGGAACTGGACTTCGCGGTCTCGGGGGGCGTCCGGCGGGCGGGGATCGGGGAACGGCTCGCGGCGCGCGCGGACCGTCCGGTGACCGTCCGGCTGGAGGTGTCCGGGGTCGGGAAGGGCTGCTCGGTGCGGTTCATCACCGACCAGGGGCCGCTGTTCTGGGCGGCGGTCCCGGACTCGGGGGCGGGCACGTTCGAGTGGCAGACCACGCCGTCCTACGCCGCGTACGTGCGCGCCGAGGTCCGGCACGCGGCGGCGGCGGACGGGACGGCCGGGCCCATGGCGGCGTTGACGAACCCGGTCTGGCTGGACGTCCGGTAGCGCGTTACAGCCGGGTTTCCAGGGCGGCCAGGCGGCGGCGCAGGTGGGCGCGCTCGGGGTCGGTTCCGGCCAGTTCGAGTGCGGCGCGGTAGGCGGACGCGGCCTCGGGCAGACGGCCGAGGCGCTCCAGCAGGTCGGCGCGGGCGGCCTGGTACGGGTGGTGGGCGCGGAGCCGGGGCTCGTCGCGCAGGC
>NZ_JBFAOF010000430.1:0-5718 GCF_040675125.1 Spirillospora sp. NPDC049652
GGCGCCGCAGCCAGAAGTTGCCGCGGGCCCAGTCGAGGCCGTCCCGGGAGTCGCGGCCAGGCGGCGCGCGGGGAACGGTCAGGCGGGGCGGGCGTAGCAGGTCTGCATGTCCACGCCGACCGACAGCGTGGTGATCTTGACGCGGCGGACCAGGGTCGGCGCGACGGCGAACCGGAAGGTGTGCGTGCCCGCCTTGCGGAGCGACGCCTGGTCGCTCAGCGGACCGTGGCCCGCGACGGTGACCTCGGCCTTCACCACGCCCGCGGCGCCGACGGTGACCGCCACCTCCAGGCCGGCGGCGCGTCCGGCGCGGTAGACGGCCGTGCCCGACGGGCAGTACTCGGCGCCGACGCCGCCGCCCGTGCTGGGCATCGGCGCGCCCTGGTCGCCGGGCTGCGAACCCGTGCCCGGGGACGTCCCGGGCCGCGACGGCGCGGAGCCGCCGCCCTGCGTCTGCCGTGTCACGGGCCCCGAGGGGGCCGGACCGCCGGACGCGCCGTCCGCCGGGGACGCGCCGCCCGTCCCGGAGGCCGACGCGCCCTTCCCGTGCCCTCCGCTGAGGGCCTGGAACACCAGCACCGCCACGGCCGCCGAGACCAGCAGGGCCGCGCCCCCGTACCCGAGGAGCCGGGCGACGGTCAGGCCCGGTCCGGCGGGGGGCGGACTGCTGGTCTTCATGCTGGTGCTCCGGGGGGTCCGTGGTGCGTGTGGCGGCCGAGGCTACCAAGCCGGGGGCGCCGGGCGGTGCTCGCCGCCCGGCCGGGCGGGGCCTCCGGCGGTGCTCGCCGGAGGCCCGCTCCCACCCCTGCTCAGACCTGGACGCGCTCCCGCACGGCCTTGACGATCTCGTCCACGGCGTCCGGGATGGAGACGCCGTTCTTCTGCTCGCCGTCGCGGTACCGGAACGAGACGGCGTCGGCGTTCACGTCGTCGTCGCCCGCGAGCAGCATGAACGGGATCTTCTGCTTCTGCGCGTTGCGGATCTTCTTCTGCATCCGGTCGGACGAGGAGTCCACCTCGACCCGGATCCCGTGCTCGCGCAGCGCGGCGGCGACCTTCTCCAGGTGCGGGACGTGCGCGTCGCCGATCGGGACGCCGACGACCTGCACCGGCGAGAGCCACGGCGGCATCGCGCCCGCGTAGTGCTCGATCAGCACGCCCATGAACCGCTCGACCGACCCGAACAGCGCCCGGTGGATCATCACCGGCTGCTGCCGGGTGCCGTCGGCCGCCTGGTACTCCAGCCCGAACCGCTTGGGCTGGTTGAAGTCGAGCTGGATGGTCGACAGCTGCCAGGTGCGGCCGATCGCGTCCCGCGCCTGGACGGAGATCTTCGGGCCGTAGAACGCCGCGCCGCCCGGGTCGTCGACCAGGTCCAGGCCGGAGTCGAGCGCGGCCTGGCGCAGCGCCTCGGTGGCCTCGTCCCAGTCCGCGTCGTCGCCGATGAACTTGTCGGAGTCGTCGCGGGTGGACAGCTCCAGGTAGAACTCGCGGAGGCCGAAGTCGCGCAGCACGCTCAGCACGAACTGCAGCAGCGACTTGATCTCGTCGCCCATCTGCTCCTTGGTGGCGTAGATGTGCGAGTCGTCCTGGGTCATGCCGCGGACGCGGGTGAGGCCGTGCACGACGCCGGACTTCTCGTACCGGTACACCGACCCGAACTCGCACAGCCGCAGCGGCAGCTCGCGGTAGGACCGCCCGCGCGCCCGGAAGATCAGGTTGTGCATCGGGCAGTTCATCGGCTTGACCCGGTAGTCGACGCCGTCCAGCTCGAACGCCGGGAACATGTCCTCGCCGTAGTACGGCAGGTGCCCGGAGATCTCGAACAGCGACGACTTGGTGAGGTGCGGGGTGTTGACGAACTCGTACCCCGCCTCCAGCTGCCGCTGCCGCATGTAGTCCTCCATCTCCTTGCGGATGATCCCGCCCTTGGGATGGAAGACCGGCAGGCCGCTGCCCAGCTCGGGCGGGAAGGAGAACAGGTCGAGCTCGGCGCCCAGCTTGCGGTGGTCGCGCTTCTCGGCCTCGGCGAGCATCCCCAGGTACTCGTCCTGCCGCTCGCGGGACTCCCACGCGGTGCCGTAGATGCGCTGGAGCTGCGGGTTCTTCTCGCTGCCGCGCCAGTACGCGCCGCCGGTCCGCATCAGCTTGAACGCCGGGATGACGCGGGTGGTCGGCAGGTGCGGGCCCCGGCACAGGTCCTTCCAGCGAAGCTCGCCGGACTTGGCGTCGAGGTTGTCGTAGATGGTCAGCTCGCCCGCGCCGACCTCGACGTTCGCGCCGTCGTCGGCGGACGCCGAGCCCTTGATCCCGATCAGTTCCAGCTTGTACGGCTCGGCGGCGAGCTCCGCGCGCGCCTCGTCGTCGGAGACGACCCGGCGGGAGAACCGCTGGCCCTGCTTGACGATCTCGCGCATGCGCTTCTCGATGCGCTTGAGGTCGTCGGGGGTGAACGGCTCGGCGACGTCGAAGTCGTAGTAGAAGCCGTTCTCGACCGGCGGGCCGATGCCGAGCTTGGCCTCGGGGTGCAGCTCCTGGACGGCCTGGGCCATCACGTGCGCGGCCGAGTGCCGCATGATGGCGCGGCCGTCCGCGGAGCCGATCTCCACCGGCTCGACGGTGTCGCCCTCGGCCACCTGGTACTCCAGGTCGCGCAGCTGCTCGTTGACCCGCGCCGCGATGACGGTGCGGCCGTCGGCGTCGAGGGCCTGCCCCGCGGTCGTGCCTGCGGGCACCACCCGCTCGCTTCCGTCGAGGGTGATGCGCAGCTCTGACACGGTGTCTCCTCGCGTTACTGGTCGGGTTCGAAATGGTATCGAGCGGGTCCCCGGAACGCGGTGAGGCCCCGGGAGCGACTCCCGGGGCCTCACCGCAGTTCGAAGATCAGGACGTGCGGCCGTGGCGCCGGGACGGACCCGGCGTGGTCGTCAGCGCCAGCACGGCGACGGACACGGCTCTCACGCGGCCGAGTGTACTACGTGACCGGCCGCCCGGTCCGGGCGCGGGCGGCGTCCCGGGACCGGGCGGCCGGGGCCACGGCTCAGGCCGCCGGCGCCGGCGCTCAGGCGGGGGACGTCCGCGGCCGGTGCGCCGGCCCTTCGAGCTTGTCCATGTCCTCCAGCTCCCGGCCCTTGGTCTCGGGGACGGCGCGCCAGACGAACAGGAACGCGAGCGCGGCGAACACCGTGTACAGGCCGTAGGCGAGCCCGAGCGACAGGCCCGACAGCCACGGGAACGTCACGGTGATCAGCCAGTTGGCGATCCACTGCGCGGCCGCCGCGACCGCGAGCGCCGAGGCCCGGATGAAGTTGTTGAACATCTCGCCGAGCATCACCCAGACGACCGGGCCCCAGGTGGAGGCGAATCCGAACACGTACAGGTTGGCGGCGACCAGCGCGACCGGGCCGGCCACGTCGCCGAGCTTGGGGTTGCCGTCCACGACGGGGGCGGTGGCGAAGCAGACGGCCATCACGCAGAGCGTCACCGCCATCAGACCCGCGCCGAACAGCAGCAGCGGGCGGCGGCCGATCCGGTCGACCAGCGCGATCGCGACCAGGGTGGAGCCGACGTTCACCAGCGAGTTGATGACCGAGGTGAGCATGGCGTCGCTCTCGCCGAACCCCGCGGCCTGCCACAGCGTGGTGCCGTAGTAGAAGATCACGTTGATGCCGACGAACTGCTGGAACACCGACAGCAGGATGCCGATCCAGACGATCGGCAGCAGCCCGAACCGGTGGCCGCGCAGGTCGCGCAGGTGGACCGGCCGGTCCGAGGCGATCGACCGGACGATCTCGCCGACCTTCACGTCCACGTCGCCGCGCCCGGTGACCTTCCGCAGCACCTGCCGGGCCCGCGCGAGCTCGTGCTTCTTGACCAGGTAGCGCGGCGACTCGGGGATGACCAGCGAGACCACGCCGTACAGGACCGCCGGAACCGTCGCGGCGGCGAACATCCAGCGCCAGGACGACCCGCCCCACGGGAAGCGCCCGGTCGCGCCGCCCTCCGACACCTGGGCGATGATGTAGTTCACCACCAGCGCGGCGAAGATGCCGAGCACGATCGCCATCTGCTGCAGCGAGCCGAGCCGGCCGCGCAGGTTCGCCGGCGCGATCTCGGCGATGTAGGCGGGCGCGATCACCGAGGCGGTGCCGATGGCGAGGCCGCCGACCAGCCGCCAGAAGGTCAGGTCCACGGCGCTGAACGCCAGCGCCGAGCCGATCGAGCTCACCATGAAGATGACCGCCGCGCCGACCATGACCTTGATCCGGCCGACCCGGTCGGCGATCGGGCCGGCGCACCAGGCCCCGGCGGCGCAGCCGAGCAGCGCCGAGGAGACCACGAACCCGATCCAGAACGAGTTCAGGTGGAACTGCTGCTTCAGCGCGTCCACGGTGCCGTTGATCACCGACGAGTCGTAGCCGAACAGGAACCCGCCCAGCGCCGCCGCACCCGCCAGCATCACGGCGACCGCGGCCGAGTGTCCCTCGGCCGCGGTGCTGGTCGACGCGCTCTCCTCATCCTCGGTAGCCATGTCCGGGACCTTCCCTCGAAAAGATCAGTCATGCCCGGCGGGGGGCCAAGGTTCGCCCGGGGCCGTGCCAGGACGGGCGGGCGCCGCGTGGCCCGGCGCCGGCGGGGCCCCGGCGCCGGCCCGCGACCGCGACGACCGGGGCCGATACCGGAGGCGGCGGGCCGGATCTCCCTCCGGGGAGGCAGGCGGCCGGGACCGTGAGCGGCATACTCTCCAGGCAAATGAGCGACCACTCCTCCTCCGGCCCGTCCTCCGGGCCCCTCCCCGGCGCGTCCCCGGGGCCCTCGCCCGCCTCGTCACCGGCGCCGTCCCTCGGGACGGACTTCCTCCGGGCCGCGCTGCGGCGCGCGGTGCTGCCCGGCGTCGCGACCGGGCCGCACGCGGTGCGCCCGCCGCTGCCCCGGCGGTGGTGGATGCGCGTCCCCCTGACCGTGCTCATGACGCTCCTCGCGATCGGCTTCAGCGCCGGGTCCATCGCCATCGGGATGGAAAGCCAGCACCTGTCGGCCGACCAGAGCGTGCCCGCCGGGCTGCTCCAGGCCGCCCCGCTGGTGATGGTGCTGTTCCGGCCGCTGCTGGCGTGGCGGATCGCGGCGACCGGCCTGCTGCTCGGCGCCCTGCTCGGCCGGGACGCGGGCTTCTGGCCGTGGTCGCCGACCGCGTGGCTGGCGTTCATGATCATGCTGTTCTGCGTCGGGGCGGCCGGGGACCGGACGGTGACCGCCGGCGTCGGCGTGGTCAGCGTGGCCGGGGTGATCGGCCCGGCCACGCTGGTGGCGATGCCGACCTGGTTCGGGGTGATCCTGTCCGCGCTGGTGGCGCTGGCGCTGACGTTCGGCGACGCGGTCGGCGGCCGGCGGATCGCCGAGCGGGCGCTGCGCGAGCAGGAGGAGCTGCACCGCCGGGACCTGGCCCGGCAGGCGGTGCTGGAGGAGCGCGCCCGGATCGCGCGCGAGCTGCACGACGTGGTCGCGCACCACATGTCGGTGATCGCGATGCAGGCCGAGGCCGCCCCGTACAAGATCCCCGAGCTGCCGGAGCCCGCCCGCGCCACCTTCGTGGTCGTGCGCGACGCGGCCCGCGAGGCGCTGGCCGAGAGGTCCGGGATGCCGGGCGGGAGGAGGCTGCGCTGGAGCGCGCTGCTCATCGTGGTCTGCGCCGAGTAGAGGCGGGCGTTGTCGATGGCG
>NZ_JBFAOF010000431.1:0-5706 GCF_040675125.1 Spirillospora sp. NPDC049652
GACGCGTAGCGCCCCGCCGCCGGTCTCGATCCGCACCCGCGCGCCGCGCGCCGATCCGACCGGACCGGACGCGCTCGGACCCGTGCCGATCGGACCCGTCCCGATCGAACCCGTGCCGAGCGCCTCTGCCGCCGGCGCACCCGTGCCCAGCCCATCCGTGCCCAGCCCCTCCGTGCCCGGCGCGCCCGGGTCGGCGGCACCCGTCGCGACCGCCGCGTCCAGGGCGGCGCGGGCGGTGCTCGCGTCGACCGCGTTCTGCAGCAGTTCCCGCAGGTAGACCCGGGGACTCGAGTACAGGTGCCTGCTCAGCAGGTCGACCACGCCCCGCAGATCGACCTGGAACGCCTGCTCCACCTGAAAAGCCTCCCGATTCGCCCGTTTTGGCACGTCCACGCACCCTAGCGCCAAGCATGCCGCCCCCGACCGACAATCTCAGCGGCGGTTTTTCGCGGAAACGAGAAAACCCCGGGGCCGCCGGCCCCGGGGTCTCCGTCACGCGCTCAGGCTCAGATGAGGCCCAGCTTGCGCACCGCGTCGCGCTCCTCGGCGAGCTCGTTCACCGAGGCGTCGATGCGGCCGCGCGAGAAGTCGTCGATCTCCAGACCCTGGACGATCTTCCACTCGCCGTCCTTGGTGGTGACCGGGAAGGACGAGATCAGGCCCTCCGGCACACCGTACGAACCGTCCGACACGACGGCCATGGAGGTCCAGTCGCCGTCGGCGGTGCCGTTCACCCAGGTGTGGACGTGGTCGATCGCGGCCGACGCGGCGGACGCCGCCGACGACGCGCCGCGCGCCTCGATGATCGCCGCGCCGCGCTTGGCGACGGTCGGGATGAAGTCGTTCTCCAGCCAGTTCTGGTCGCCGACGACCTCGGCCGCGCTCTTGCCGCCGATCTCGGCGTGGAACAGGTCGGGGTACTGGGTCGCCGAGTGGTTGCCCCAGATCGTCATCTTCTTGATGTCGGCGACCGAGACGCCGGCCTTCTTCGACAGCTGCGCGAGGGCGCGGTTGTGGTCGAGGCGGGTCATCGCGGTGAAGCGCTCGGCCGGGACGTCCGGGGCGTGCTGCTGCGCGATGAGCGCGTTGGTGTTGGCCGGGTTGCCGACGACCAGGACCTTGATGTCGTCGGCCGCGCCCGCGTTGATGGCCTCGCCCTGCGGGCGGAAGATGCCGCCGTTGGCCTCCAGCAGGTCGCCGCGCTCCATGCCCTTGGTGCGGGGGCGGGCGCCGACGAGCAGGGCGACGTTGGCGCCCTCGAACGCCTTGGTGGCGTCGTCGAAGATGTCGATGCCGGACAGCAGCGGGAACGCGCAGTCGTCCAGCTCCATCGCGGTGCCCTCGGCGGCCTTCACGGCCTGCGGGATCTCCAGCAGCCGCAGCTTGACCGGTACGTCCGCGCCGAGCAGGTGCCCGGACGCGATGCGGAACAGCAGCGCGTAGCCGATCTGGCCCGCGGCTCCGGTGACGGTGACGGAAACTGGCGTGCGCGTCATAGCCTTCTTCATCTCCTGCTGACGGGGCTCAGGCGGCCTTTCCAGGGGATCTCTCGCCGTCGAGATATCCGCGAGTCAGGCTATACCTCGCGCTCCCCCACGCCGTCCGTCAGGGCCGTGCCTGGCATGACTGACTGCTCACACACCCACGCCCGGCGCGCTCGGGCGGGGAAAGGGCGAGGGCCGCCCCGCCGGGTGTCCCGGCGGGGCGGCCCTCTCGCGGCCGGAGGAGATCGTTCCTACACCGAACCATCTCGCTTCCGTCCCGCGCGTGCGCGGTCAGCCTCGGGCGAGGGTCTCCAGCGCGCGGTTGAACGTGGCGGACGGACGCATCACGGCCGCGGCCTTGGCCGGGTCCGGACGGTAGTAGCCGCCGAGGTCGACCGGGGAGCCCTGGACGGCGAGCAGCTCGTCCACGATGGTCTGCTCCTGCTCGCCCAGCGTCTCGGCGAGCGGACCGAACGCGGCCGCGAGCTCGGCGTCCTCGGTCTGGTTCGCCAGTTCACGCGCCCAGTAGAGGGCCAGGTAGAAGTGGCTTCCACGGTTGTCGATGCCGCCGAGCCGCCGCGTCGGGGACTTGTTCTCGTTCAGGAACTCGGCGGTGGCGCGGTCGAGCGTGTCGGCGAGGATCCGCGCCCGCGCGTTGCCGGCCGTCCGGGCCAGGTGCTCGAAGCTCGCGGCCAGCGCGAAGAACTCGCCGAGGCTGTCCCAGCGCAGGTAGTTCTCCTTGACCAGCTGCTGGACGTGCTTGGGGGCCGAGCCGCCCGCACCGGTCTCGAACAGGCCGCCGCCCGCCATCAGCGGGACGACCGACAGCATCTTGGCGCTGGTGCCCAGCTCCAGGATCGGGAACAGGTCGGTCAGGTAGTCGCGCAGGACGTTGCCGGTGACCGAGATGGTGTTCTCGCCGCGGCGGATGCGCTCCAGGGAGAACTTCGCCGCCTCGACCGGGGCCATGATCTCGATGCGCAGGCCGTCGGTGTCGTGCTCGGTGAGGTACTTCTCGACCTTCTCGATCAGGACGGCGTCGTGCGCGCGGTCGGCGTCCAGCCAGAAGACGGCCGGGTCGCCGGACAGCCGAGCGCGGGTGACGGCCAGCTTGACCCAGTCGCGGATCGGCAGGTCCTTGGTCTGGCACATGCGGAAGATGTCGCCGGCGGAGACCCGCTGCTCCAGCACGACCGAGCCCTGCTCGTCCACGACGCGGACCGTGCCGTCGGCCGGGATCTCGAAGGTCTTGTCGTGGCTGCCGTACTCCTCGGCCTTCTGCGCCATCAGGCCGACGTTCGGCACCGAGCCCATGGTGGCCGGGTCGTAGGCGCCGTTGGCCCGGCAGTCGTCGATGACGGCCTGGTAGACGCCGGAGTAGCTGGAGTCGGGGATGACCGCGAGGGTGTCGTGCTCCTCGCCGTCCGGGCCCCACATGTGGCCGGAGGTGCGGATCATCGCGGGCATGGAGGCGTCCACGATGACGTCGCTCGGGACGTGGAGGTTGGTGATGCCGCGGTCGGAGTCGACCATGGCCAGCTCCGGCCCCGCGGCCATCTCGGCCTCGAAGGACGCCTTGATCTCGGCGCCCTCGGGCAGCTTGTCCAGGCCGGACAGGATGGCGCCGAGGCCGTCGTTCGGGGACAGCCCGGCCTTGGCCAGCGCCTCGCCGTGGGCCTCGAACGTCCGGGGGAAGAACGCGCGGAGCACGTGGCCGAAGATGATCGGGTCGGAGACCTTCATCATCGTGGCCTTGAGGTGGACCGAGAACAGCACGCCCTCGGCCTTGGCGCGCTCGATCTGCGCGCTGAGGAACTCGCGCAGCGCCGATACTCGCATCACCGACGCGTCGACGACCTCGCCCGCCAGCACCGGCACCGACTCGCGCAGCACGGTGGTGGCGCCGTCCGCGCCGGCCAGCTCGATGCGCAGGCTCCCGTCGGCCGCGACGACCGCCGAGGTCTCGGTGGTGCGGAAGTCGTCGGCGCCCATGGTCGCGACGTTGGTCTTGGAGTCGGCCGTCCAGGCGCCCATGCGGTGCGGGTGGGTGCGGGCGTACTGCTTGACGGCGGCGGGGGCGCGCCGGTCGGAGTTGCCCTGGCGGAGCACCGGGTTCACGGCGCTGCCCTTGACCTTGTCGTAGCGGGCGCGGATGTCGCGCTCCTCGTCGGTCTTGGGGTCGTCGGGGTAGTCCGGCAACGCGTAGCCCTGGTCGCGCAGCTCGGCGATGGCGGCCTTGAGCTGCGGGATGGACGCCGAGATGTTCGGCAGCTTGATGATGTTGGCCCCGGGGGTCTCGGCGAGGTCGCCGAGCTCGGCGAGCGCGTCGCCGATGCGCTGGCCCTCCTCCAGGTACTCCGGGAACACCGCGATGATCCGCCCGGCGAGGGAGATGTCGCGGGTCTCCACCCCGACCCCGGCGGTCGAGGCGTACGCCTCGATGACGGGCAGGAACGAATAGGTCGCCAGGAGCGGAGCCTCGTCGGTATGCGTGTAGATGATCGTCGAGTCTGTCACCCGGACACTCCCTCTTTCATGGCATCATTGCTCGATATCAAGATATCTGGTGTTCCACCCACCTCCGGACGGCCGCTGGTGTAGACCACCGAACGCCTCGCGCGCAGCCCCAGCGGACATGCTCTGACCTGGGAGAATGCCGGAAAAATCAGTGGTAGCGCAGAGTGTCGCCCCGGTGACCGGGGGTCAGCGCGGGACGACCAGGGCGGTGACGGCGATGGCCACCGCGAAGCCCGCCATGATGGTCACGTCCAGCCAGCGCTTGCGGGTCTCCAGCATGCCGACCTGGCTCTGCGGCAGCACCAGCCGGGCGAGCGCGCCCAGCAGGACGGCGGCGGCGAGCAGCCCGGAGCCCTTGCGGAAGTAGTGCAGCGCGCACAGCACGAGCCCGCCCGCGACACCGGACAGGACGATCAGGTACGGAAGCTGGTTGAGCCAGTTCGGGCCGGCCCCGCCGCCACGCGGCGTGCGGCGTCGCCGATGCAGTTGCGTGCTCATGCCGAAGAGCCCCTCGTCAGCCGGTCCGGAAAGGGTCCCGGCACAGCCGCGCGGCGCGCCCGCGGCGTACAGCCGCCGAACGTGCCGAGGTGAGCCGTTCTCCCGTCTTCCACCGTAGCGCCGAACCGCCGGAACCACGACGGCCGCTCACCCGCGGTGCGATGGCACGGCCTTTCGCGGTCGGTCGCACGGCGCTTCCGGGGCGGTGCCACGGCGTCCGGGAGGCGGCCGTACAGCCCTCCGAGGGCAGGTGGCGCGGCGCTATCGAACACGCGTCGCGGACGCTTCTTGACAGCCGAATAACGCCCGTCAAGCCACTTTTCCGACGAAAACCGGAGAACACGGAAACCCCTGCGCCATCGGCCCTACTCACCGGTAGGAGGGTGTGACGATCACCGGCACGGGTAACCCGGCAGACAGGGGTCGCTAACTAGCTGGGAGGACTGCCGTGGAGGGGCCGTTCATGCGGATCGAGGACAGCGGACTGGTCATGCCGCTGCGCCCCGACGTAACGACGGTCGGCCGAGGGCGAGGAGTCGACATCCGCCTCGACGACCCGAGTGTGTCCCGTTTGCACGCAGAGATCATTCGGCGCGGCCCGTACGTGTACGTCGTCGACATGGGGCTTTCCCGCAACGGGACCCGTGTCAACGGCCGGCCGATCGCGCGCCGTGTCCTGGAGGACGGTGACGTCGTGAGCTTCGGCACGGCGCGCTGCCGGATGGGGGGCATCCCCCGCGAGGAGGTCGATCCCGACGTCGAGCTGCGGCGCGCCGTGGCTCCCGAGCTCACCCGCCGCGAGGTCGACGTGCTGACCTCGCTCTGCCGCCCCGCCCTGTCGGACGAGGCGTTCGTGGCTCCGGCCACCGCCCGCGAGATCGCCGCCGACCTGGTGGTGACGGAGGCCGCCGTCAAGCAGCACCTGCTGCGGCTCTACCAGAAGTTCCGCATTCCCGAGGGCGCCAACCGGCGCACCCGGCTGGCCAACGAGGTGATCGCGATGGGACTGGTCCGGCCGCTGCCGCCGGTGCACGTCCCGCAGCAGGGGCGTTCACCCGTCGAGACACGGGCCACCGGGGAGATCCGGCGGCCCGCGCCGCAGGGCGCCACGCACGGGCACCCTCTGAACGGCGGCCCCGGCCGCCACAGCGCCGCGGCCCGCAGAGCGAGTTAGCGCCGAGCGGGCGCGTCCGCGAGGCCGCACGAT
>NZ_JBFAOF010000432.1:0-5698 GCF_040675125.1 Spirillospora sp. NPDC049652
CCCCGATCGCTGTGACCGCCGCGGCGCGGCCGAGTACCCCTGCGGCGCGGCCGAGTACCCCTGCGGCGCGGCCGACTACCACCGCGCGCTTGCTGCTCGAAGTCATGTGAACTCCTCTGGTGACGGGCGGGTCAGCGGGCCAGCCGGGCGAAGACCACGAACCGGTGGCTGTCGGACCAGCGCGGATAGCAGGTGATGAGCGTCGCCCAGCGCTCGGTCGGACGGCGTCCGGGGTGCATGGGGACGGGCGCGACCACCTTCGTCTCCGACGGCAGGATGATCTTCGTCCCGGTCACCCGGTAGGTGTAGTGCCGCCTGCCCGCGACCAGCACCACCGCGTCGCCCTCCGCCATCCGCTCCAGCTCGGCGAACGGCTTGGCCCCGGTCGTGCGATGGCCCAGGTAGACGGCGTTGCCGATCCGGCCGGGCGCGGCGGTGCCCGGGTAGTGGCCGATGCCCTGGTGGAGGACCTGGTCCGAGACGCCCTCGCGGACGCGGCCGTCGATCCCCAGCTTCGGAACGATCAGCCTCACCGGCTCCTGGACACGCCCCTTACGGAAAGCCCGTCCGATGTGCCGGGACGGCCCTCCGCCACGCGGGTACGGCCTGGCGCCGTGGCGCGCCGCCGGTCCGGGACGGTCCGGGATCTGCGCGGCATGGACGGGCCCGGCGAGGCCGGCCCAGCCGGTGAGACCGGCCGTCGCGCCGGCGAGAAGCTGTCTGAGCTGCACGCTCTCCTCCTAGCGGGTGCTGTTCGCGGGGACCGGCGTCCCGGCGTCGCGCGACCTGCGGCCGGACGCCTCCGGCCGCAGGCGGCAACGCACCGCCGGGCCGGGCTGCAAGGAGTGGGAGCCCGGCCGGGCGGTGCGCTGTCAGAAGACGGAACGGAACCGGGCGCCGTCCGGACGCCCGGCCCGCTCAGTCACCGAGGAAAGGGATCTTCTTGCCGGCGACGCTCAGCGGCAGGCCCTCGATCGGCAGCCGCGGCGGCACCTGCGGGTCGTTCGGACCCGAGTCGGGGCCCGGAACCGGGATGCCCGCGGACCGGATCAGCTTGCGCAGGGACTTGGCCATCGGCGACATCTGCTCCGCGTTGACCTGGCCGCCCGGCCGGATGTCGGTGGGCGCGTCGGCCCGAGCGGCGGCGAGGCGCAGGGTCGAGGGCAGGGCCTCGACGCCCGGGCGCGCGTGCTCGGTGCGCGGGAAGTGCGGGCGCGAGTGGAAGGGACGCGGGTAGGCGTGCGACGGGTGGTAGGAGTGCGAGTAGTACGGACGGGGGTGGAAGGGCATCGGGTGGTACGGGCGCGGGAACTCGGAGTGCGGGCGCCCGAGGTGGTCGGCGTACGCGTAGTCGGCCTGGCCCTCGTGGCCGGCGTGACCGGCATGGTCGGCGGGCCGCCCCGGCATGTGCGGGACCGGCACGGGACCGTGGCAGTCGGTGTGGCCGCAGACCCGGTGCGGCGCGGCGGGGACGGTGCCGGCGAGGGCGGAGCCGCAGGACGGCCCCATCCCCATCGCCGTCAGGCCGCCCGCGACGAGCGCGGCGCGGCTCACGTGCTTGGCCCAGTTGCGCATGTTGTGCTCCTTTGCGTTTTCGGCGGAACGCGTCGCCCACCGCCCTGCCATGCGGAGAGAACGGACGGAAACGGGCGACCATCGCTTGTTGGGTTCGGTGTCCGCGGACGGCGGCGCGCCGCGGCGGACCGGGGCCCGGGCGTCCTTGCGGCCGCGTTGTCGCGGGACCTCGGCACCGGAATCCCCGAGTCGCGCATTCTTCGTCCAGCGCGGGGGAACCGTGGCACCGGAACTCGCCTCACTGGCACGCACATTGTGTCAGCCGGAGTGTCGCGCCGGGGGCCAACTCGCCGATGCGCTAAACAATCGGTGCCGCCGGAGAACACGGTTTCCTTGATCAACACCGGACGTTAACAAGTCATGTGATAAGCCCCTTCCCGGGCGTCACTTCTTTTGCCGGACAGTCGGAAATGCCCGACTCAGCTGAAGGGCATTCCCGCAACAGGCAAGGATTTTGCAAAACACGTTTGTCTCGCCTGACCCGAGGCGAGGCTGTGGGGTGCGATGGTCGGACGCTGTGGCGCGGCTCGCGTCGGCGGCGACGCAACGACAGTTGAATGGAGAACTCATGCGGAAGCGACAGGCTGCTGCGGCCCTCCTCGGCGGCGTGGGGCTGCTGGCCCTGATGTCCACGCCCGCCATGGCGGGCGAGAAGCCGACGCCGCGCAACTTCCAGGTCATCGGTATCCAGACCTGCCGCTCCGTGGATGTCGCCGGCCTCGGCGCCGCCATCCACAACCTCCTGGGCATCGAAGACGAGCACGGCGACTGCGTGAACGGTGGGGAGCTCCAGAAGATCAAGGTCAGCCGACGGTAACGGGCGTCTTGGAGGCGAGGGTGCGAACGGGGCCGCCCGGCCTGGTCCGCACCCTCGCCGTCTCGCCCGGCACCGCTCTCACCGGCACTGCTCTCACCGGCACGTCTCTCACCCGCACGGCCCTCACCGGCGCGTCCTCTCCACCGAGCCCGCGCGCCGTCCCCGCGGCGGTCGTCCGACGGTCCGCCTCGATGTCCCTCTTCTGAAGCACCCGTTTTCCGCAGCACCCGTTTCCTCCGCCCCCGGTCATCAGCACTCTGGCTCCCCCCGGGCAGGCGAGGATGAGTCAATCCATGGGCCGCCCCGACCAACCGGGCGGACGCGACCAGAGCAGGACGCTCTGGTGCGCTGTCGGCGAAGGAGCCCTCGGCGGGCTGCTCGCCGCCCTTCTCGCCCTTTCCCTCTGGTATCTCCTGCCCGTCGCACCGCCGACCACGGCCGAGCGCTGGCTGACCGTTCTCGCCACCGCCACCGTCGGCGGATTCGTCGCCGCCGCCGAACGCCTCCGGCGCAGACCCCGGCCTCCCGACGCCGCCTCGGAGAACGAATAGGACACCCTCGCGGGCTGTTTTTTCACATAGCCGCTCGCGCCGGTCACGGTTCGCCTACGATGTGAAGGCACGTCCAAAAACCCGCGGAGGCAGGTGCTAACGCATCTCTTCCGATGCAGATCTTTTCCAGTACAGATCCACGAGAACGGACCGCGGCCACTTTCCGCCCGCTTCGGCGGACGTGGCCGATTCTTCCCCCGGTTCCGGACTTCACCATCGGTTCGCGATTTCACCGTCCATGCCCGCCGCCTTCTCCGGGCGGGCGAATCACGACTCGTCCGCGTCGGCCCCGAGCGCGCCGTCCGGCCCGCTTCGTCCTCGCATCGGCGGAGCGGCCCGGGGCGTCCCTGCCACCTTCACGCCGCGTCCTTGCCGCGTCCTGCCGCGACCATGTCGCGTCCATGCCGCGACCGCGACCGGCGAACGCCTCGCGAGGGCGTCGCCAGGGCCGACGAGCACGACAGGGGGGATTCGATCCATGTCCTGGATTTCCGACTGGTTCCATCGTCCGGCGCCCGCCCCGCGAGCGGCCCGCACGCCGGCACCCGCGTCCACAGCCGCCTCGACGCGGACTGCGGCCCGGGCGGCGGCGCCGAGCCGGGTCGGCGGAGGGCCCATGACCGCCGCGCCGGACCCGTCCGTGTACCGACCGGACGGCGGCGGGCCGTCCGCCACCGGCGAGACCCGCCACCTGGAAGAACTGCAGGTCGTCGTGTTGAAGCTGTCCGGGCTTCGATGCAGTCTCCAGGTCCCGGCCGACGGCCCGCCCTACCTCAGCATCTGCCGTCCCGAGGCCGTCCGGATGAGGCGGACCGTGTGGTGCGAGCGGACGCCCCGGACCGCGAGCCTCGCCGCCGAACTCCTCGGCGACCCGCTCTTCGGCGACCAGTTCTTCGACGACGAGCCGCCGGGCTGCTGCTCCCCCTCGTCCACCGACACCTCGTGCGGCTTCGTCTGGGAGTTCGGCCCCATCGCGCCCGCGCACGAGGTGTTCGAGGCGGCGATCGTCATCATCAACACCATGGCGGCGGCTCACCCCTCCGGGGGACCCGCGACGCGGTGATCCCCTCCGCCGGGGGAGTCGGCGTCCCGGCGTGAGTCGGCAGGGTGGTGCCCGTTCCCGATCACCGAACCGGTGCGCACAGAACGGACCACGCCCATGAACGCCAGGAACATCGCCGTGCTCGCCCTCGCCGCCGCGGCGGCGGGCACCGCCGCCGTCGCCACCACCGCCACGGCCTCCGCCGACGGCGGCGGCACGACGCACAGCCCGTCCGCGCCGCACCGGCACCAGGCCGCGAGCCTGGTCGGCTCGGCGGAGATCCGCCGCACCTACCAGCGCGACGACGACGTCCGCGCCTTCACGATCGACGCGCACGCCGCGCCGTACACCCGGCCGCTTCCCGGCACGGCCGGGCGGCCCGGCCTGCCCGGCTCGCCGGCCGACGCCACCGGCACCGTCACCGTCTCGCACTCGTCGGTCGTGCGGGGGCAGAAGGTCACCTTCACGGCGCGGGCCGCCGTCGACTCCCTGGTCACCGCGCCGGGGTACGCGTCGGTGACGGCGGTCGTCACCTCGACCAGCCCCGGCGGTCCGCCGTGGGTCGGCAGGAGGCTCGGCTTCAGCGTGTACGACGCCGGGAAGGACGCGCCCGGACACTCCCGCGACCGGCTCGGCTACTCGTGGGAGCTGGTGAACATGAGCAAGGGCGGCGACGGGGCCTGGAGCGACGAGACCACGGTCGGCACGGCCATGGCGCCCGCCCCGTTCGCCCCCGTGACCAGGGGCGGGTTCACCGTCACCCACGCCGACCTGCCACCGGTCCCGGGGAGCTGACCGGCGCCGGGACGCGCGCCCGTACGGCAGGGAGAGGTGCACCTACCAGCGCGGATACAAATCACTGGCCACCGCCTCCGGCGTCGGCGGCGTTCGGGAGTGTCGCCCGCGCCGCAGGCCACTATTCGGTGGACGACGCGAGCGGACCCGCCGGTGCGACCGGCGTCCGCCCGCGCGCAGCGCCCGCCGTTGCTCCGCCCGAGGAGGACAAGTGAGCACGCTGAACCCCTGCTGCCCGGACTGCGGGGCCCCGGTCGCCCATCCACACACCGAGGGCTGCGCGGTCGCCCGCTGCCTGTACACCGGCGGGCGGCGTCTCTCCTGCGGGTCCCGGCACCGCGCCGACCTCGAACTGGACCACGCCTGCGGCGGCGACGCGTGGACGGGGCGGTGGCCCGGCGAGGCCGAGGCCGCGGAGTTCGGCTGGTGGGCCTGCTGGGACGGCCCCGGTCCCGAACACGGCTGGGACTACCAGGGCCAGGGCTGGATCCAGGTCCCGGCGGGCACGCCCGGCGCGGTCCCCGACCTCGACCGGCTCAGCACCGACGCCCAGTGGGACCGTGACGCCCTGCGCTGGGTCCGCCGCGTCAACAGCTGAACGGGTGCGGCCGCGGGGCGGCCGGGCCGGTCGCCTCACCGCGTCCTCCGGCCGCGCCGCACGGGTCAACGCCCGGGCGGGCACAGCCGCCGGGCGATCCGGCGGGCGCAGAAGTCGGCGCCGTGCACGAACCGCATGACCGGCCCGAAGCTCGCGGCGGACGCGAGGCCGGTGAAGAACAGCCCGGGGGCGGTGGACTCGAAACCCGCGTCCAGCCTGGGCGCGCGGCCGATGCGGGCCACCTCGCGGCGCAGCTCCGGCGAGAGGATGCCGACCCGGTCGACGTCCGCGCTGAAGCCGGTGGCGGCCAGGACGTGGTC
>NZ_JBFAOF010000433.1:0-5691 GCF_040675125.1 Spirillospora sp. NPDC049652
CGTCCAGCTCGTAGCCGTTGGCGGCCTGCGGCTGCGCCGAGGCCAGCCGGGACGCCAGCACGACGCCCGCGACCGCCGCGAACGCGCCGGACAGGGCGTAGGTGACGAGCTTCTGCCGGTCCACGCGGATGCCCGACAGCCGGGCGGCCTCCTCGTTGCCGCCGATGGCGTACATCGCGCGGCCCGAGTAGGTGCGGGCGAGGACGACGGCGGTGATCCCGCCCATCGCGAGCATCACCAGGACGGGCACCGGCAGGTACTCGCCGATGGTGTCGCCGAGGTGGGTGACGGCGGACGGCAGCTGGATGGGGCTGCCGTCGGAGATCACCAGCGCCAGGCCGCGCGCCACGCCGAGCATGGCGAGCGTCGCGATGAACGGCGGCAGCTGCCCGTAGGTGATGAGCAGGCCGTTGACCAGCCCGGCGGCGATGCCGACGAGGACCGCCAGCACCAGCGCGACCGGCCAGGGCACGCCGTGGTCGGTGGCCGTCCAGGCCAGCACGACCGCCGACAGCGCGGCGACCGCGCCGACCGACAGGTCGATGCCGCCGGTGACGATGACGTAGGTGACGCCGAACGCCAGGATGGCGGTCACGGCCGCCTGGACGCCGACGTTCAGCAGGTTCGTGACGGTGAGGAAGTCGCCGGACATCAGCGCCAGGACGACCACCAGGACGACCAGCCCGGCCAGCGCCCCGTTCTCCCCGAGGAACCGCCTGGCGATGCTCATTGCGTTGCTCTGCCGCGTCTCGCGCGGCGCTGTGGTGCTCATGATTCGGGGTCCTTCTGGGAGTTCTCAGGGGTGCTCGCCACGGCGAGCTCCATCACCGCGTCCTGCGTGGCCTCGGCGGCGGTCAGCTCGCCGGCGATCCGGCCGCGTGCCATGACCAGCACCCGGTCGCTCATCCCCAGCACCTCGGGCAGGTCGCTGGAGATCATCAGGACGGCCCGCCCGGCGGCGGTGAGCCGGTTGACCAGCTCGTAGATCTCGACCTTCGCGCCGACGTCCACGCCGCGGGTCGGCTCGTCCAGGACGAGCACCCGGGCGTCGGCGAGCAGCCACTTGCCGATCACGACCTTCTGCTGGTTGCCGCCCGACAGCGTGCGGACCTCCTGGCCGAGGCCGGCCATCCGCACGCCGAGCCGCTCGGCCATCCCGGCGGCCTCGGCGCGGTGCTTGGAACGGTCCACGACGCCGCCGCGGCTGGCCGCGCCGAGCGTGACCAGGCCGAGGTTCTCGCCGACGTCCGCGCCGAGCACCAGGCCCTGGCCCTTGCGGTCCTCGGGGACCAGGCCGAGGCCCGCCTCCCGCGCCGCGTGCACCGAACCCGGCGGCAGCCGCCGGCCCTCCACGACCACCTCGCCGGTGTCGTAGCGGTCCGCGCCGAACAGCGCGCGGGCGACCTCGGTGCGGCCCGCGCCGACCAGCCCGGCGAGGCCGACGACCTCGCCCGCCCGGACCTCGAACGACACGTCCTCGAACGCGCCCTCGCGGCCGAGCCCGCGCACCTGGAGCAGGACCTCGCCCGGCTCGGTCCGCTCGCGCGGGTACTGCTGCTCGATCGACCGGCCGACCATCAGCCGGACCAGCTCGCGCTCGGGGGTGTGCGCCGGAACCCGCCCGACCGACCGGCCGTCGCGCAGCACCGTCACCCGGTCCCCGATGCGGGGGATCTCCTCCAGGTGGTGGGTGATGAACACGACGGCGACGCCCTGGTCGCGCAGCCCGGAGACGATCTCGAACAGCCGGTCCACCTCGCCGGTGGTCAGCACGGCGGTCGGCTCGTCCATGATCAGGATCCGCGCGTCCAGGCCGAGCGCCTTGGCGATCTCGACCATCTGCGCGCGGGCGATGCCGAGGTCGCCCATCCGCGCGGTCGGCTCGACGTCCACGCCGACGCGGGCGAGCAGCTCGCGCGCCCGCGCGTTCATCGCGCCCCTGTCGACCAGGCCGAAGCGGCGCGGCTGGCGGCCGAGGAACAGGTTCTCCGCGACGGTCAGCTCGGGGACGAGGTTGAACTCCTGGTAGATGGTCGCGATGCCGAGCGCGGCGGCGTCCTGCGCCGACCGGATCTCGACGGCGTCGCCGTCCACCTCGATCGTGCCCTCGTCCGGACGGTGCGCCCCGGACAGCGTCTTGATCAGCGTGCTCTTCCCGGCGCCGTTCTCGCCGAGCAGCACATGCACCTCGCCCGGACGCAGGTCGAAGTCGACCCCGTCCAGCGCCTGCACGCCCGGGAAGCCCTTGCGCAGGCCCCGCACGCGCAGGATCTCCCCGGATCTCCCGGTGCTCATGCCGGAACGCTCCCTTCGTTGTGCCTTCCGTCCCGCCGGCGGTCCCCGGCCGGGGGCTCGCCGCAGGATCCGCGGACGACCAGTCGCGCCCGCAGCGTCACCGACCCGACCTCCCGCCCGGCCACGCGCTCGGTGAGCGCGCGCACGGCGCGCCTTCCGAGCTCCTGGACGGGCTGGGCGATCGCGGTCAGCGGCGGGTCGAGGTGGATGAACCAGGGGACGTCGTCGTAGGAGGCGAGCGCCACGTCCCCCGGGATGGACAGCCCGCGCGCGTGGATCTCGTCCAGCGCGCCGAGGGCCATCAGGTTGTCCCCGGCGACCACCGCGTCGGGGGGTTCGGGGAGGTCGAGCAGGCGGGCGAGCGCGGCGCGCCCGCTGGCGGCCTGGAAGTCGCCCTCCTCGAGGTACTCGGGCCGCACCGGCAGTCCGCGGCGCGCCAGGGCGCAGGCGAACGCGTCGGTGCGCTCGCGGCCGGTGGACAGGATCGACGGGCCGGAGACGAACGCCGGCCGCGTCCGGCCGAGGTCGAGCAGGTGCCCGACGAGCCGGTCGATCGCCTCCTCGCCGTCCGCCCGGACGGTCGGGACGTCGAGGCCGTGCAGCGTGCGGTCCAGGAACACGACCGGCGTGCCGGACTCGACGGTGTCGCGGACCAGCGGGGTCAGCTCGGCGGTGGGGCACAGCAGCAGGCCGTCCACGCGGCGCTCCAGCAGGGTGCGCACGTAGTCGTCCTGGCGGTCCGGCCGCTCGTCGGCGTTGCCGATCACGACCGCGTACCCGGCGGCGCGCGCCTCGTCCTCGACGGCGCGGGCCAGCTCGGTGAAGAACGGGTTGAGGATGTCGCCGATGACCAGCCCGATCGTGCCGGTCGCGTCGGTGCGCAGCGAGCGCGCGACCGCGTTGCGCCGGTAGCCGAGCCGCTCGACCGCCGCCAGCACCCGGGCGCGGCTCCGCTCCGACACGGTCGCGCTGTCGTTCAGCACGCGCGAGACCGTGGCGACCGACACGCCCGCCAGCCGCGCCACGTCCTTGACGCTGGCCTGGCCGTTGGGCCTGCCCTGGGGCCTGACGCCGGACCTGCCGGCGGACTCGCCGCCGTCCCTGGCCTGGGCCATGCCGCACCCCCTCTCGGAAGCCGGTGATGTAATCGTTTACATCACTCATGTAAACGATTACACCATCAACCTTCTTCCCGCAAAACCCAGGCAAAACGGGTGCCTCGCCCGCCCCTCGCCCGACGGGCCCGGAAGGCCCGTGGCGGCGGGGTTTCAGGCGGGTGAGAGCGACGCGAGATCGACCAGCTCCGACAGGTCGGCGATGGTCGCGTACCAGCCGCGCCCGACCGGCAGCCCCCGGCGGGTGACCAGGAACGCCGAGGTGGCGTCGGCGGGGACGCCCGCGAAGTCGGCCCAGGCGCGGTGCGCCCCGTCCAGCGGGACGGCCGTGACGCGCAGGCCGCCCGGGCCCGTCCAGACCTCCATGGACCCAACGCTACCGATCAAGCACGCACGGTCACGAAGCGGGGGTTGACCGGACGGCTCGGGCCGGTCGATGATCGGCGGGTCCCACGGGAGGTTCTCCATGGCGGGTCCTGAAGCAGTGAGCCCCGAGTCGGCCGAACCCGAGTCGGCGGCTTCCGAACCGGCGGATCCGCCCACGGGAAAGGCTGAAGCGGCGGCCGCCGGGGCGGCGGGCCGGCCGGCGGAGGACGACGGAGCGGCGGCCTCCGCGCGGACGGCGGGAGCTTCCGACGCCGACCGGATGGCGGCCGTCCTGGCGCGGGCGTTCGCCGACGACCCGGTGTGGAGCTGGATGCTGCCGGACGAGGCGTCCCGGCCGCGCCGGCTGGAGGCGGCCTTCACGATCCTGCTGCGCGAGGTCCACCTCGGGCACGGCGCGAGCGAGCACGCCGGGCGGTACGGCGGCATCGAGGCGGCCGCGCTGTGGGATCCGCCCGGTCGGTGGCGGACGCCGCTGTCGGTGCAGGCCCGCCAGGCCGTCCCGCTCATGCGGGCGTTCGGGCGGCGGCTGCCGGTCGCCCTGCGGGCGCTCGGACGCGTCGAGAGCCACCACCCGGAGGAGCCGCACTGGTACCTGGCGTTCCTCGGCACTGACCCCCAGGCGCAGGGCAGCGGGCTCGGGACGGCGCTGATGCGCTCACGTCTGCGGCGGTGCGACGAGTCCCGGACGGCGGCGTACCTGGAGTCGTCCAAGGAGAGCAACGTCCCGTACTACGAGAAGTTCGGGTTCAGGGTGACGAAGGAGCTGCGGCTGCCGGGGGACGGGGCCCCGCCGGTGTGGCTGATGTGGCGGGACCCCGGGGCCGGCTGACCGTCAGGTCAGGAGCGCTCGCCCAGGAGGTCCTGGCGGGCGCGGTAGGCGGTGTCGGAGTTGTCGGTGAACATGCCGTCGATGCCCGCCCGGAAGTACGCGTCGTACTCCTTGAAGACCTTCCCGTAGTCGCCGGGGTTCGTGCCGTTGCGCAGGTCGGTGGGCAGGAAGGTGTTCTCGTTCCGGAAGGTGTAGGGGACGACCTTGAGCCCGGCCCGGTGCGCGTCCCCCACCAGCGGTCCAGGGGTGCCGAGCGACCCGTCCGCCCTGGCGGGGATGACCATGGTCTTCTCCGGGCCGATCCAGTCGGCGTAGGTCCGGACGGTCCGCAGGCCCTCGGGCTTGACCATCTCCGCGTAGGTCGGGCCGTGCCCGTTCGCGGTCGTGTCGTACGGCGAACCGCTCGCGGACAGGCACTGCAGGACGGTCACGTGCGGCAGCGCCTTGTGCAGCAGCTGGAGGCTGGTCGGCTCGAACGACTGGACGACCGTCCGGCCGCCCCGGTCGAACCCGTTCCGCCTGAGCGTGGCGGCGAGGGTGTTCTCCAGCGGCAGCCCGATCGAGCGGAAGTAGGTCGGGTGCTTGGTCTCCGGGACGATCCCGATCCTCCGGTGGTACTCGCGGGTGAACCGCTTGGCGAGGTCGATGACCTCCTGGAGGGTCAGCAGCCGGTACCGCCCGTCGTAGAGGGTGTTGTGCTGCCGGACGGCGGGCAGCCGCTCGACGGCGCGCAGCGTCTTCAGCTCGGCGAGGGTGAAGTCCTCGGTGAACCAGCCGGTGATCTTCGTGCCGTCCACCGTCTTGGTGGTCCTGCGGCCCGCGAACTCCGGATGCGACGCGACGTCGGTGGTGCCGCCGATCTCGTTCTCGTGCCGGACGACGAGCTGGCCGTCCTTGCTCGCGACCAGGTCGGGCTCGATGAAGTCCGCGCCCATCCGCACGGCCAGCTCGTAGGAGCCCTCGGTGTGCTCGGGCCGGTACCCGGACGCGCCCCGGTGGCCGATGATCAGCGGCCCGCGGACGGCGGCGAGGGCGGGTTCGGCCTGCGCGGACGAGGCGGGCGAG
>NZ_JBFAOF010000434.1:0-5681 GCF_040675125.1 Spirillospora sp. NPDC049652
CGGACGCCGCGAGCGCCGGCGCGTAAGGGGTGAGCGCCGCGAAACTGCCGCACGCCTCCAGCGCGACGCGTCCGGCCCGGGTGAGCATCGCGCGCGCACGAGCCCCCGCGCGTTCCTGAAGGGCGAGCCAGGCGACCCAGCCCACGCCGACGACACCCCAGTAGGAGACGAGCCGGTACAGGCCCACGGCAGCGGCGGCGGGCGCGACGGCCGCGCCGAGCGCGACCAGTGAGGCGGCCATGCTCGACTCGATCGCGCCGATGCCGCCGGGGAGCAGCGGCAGCAGGCTGCCCGCCGCCTGCGCGGCGAAGTAGGCGAGCGTCACGCCGGTCGGGTCGAGGTCGAGGCCGACCGCGCGGGCCGCCGCGAACAGCGCGAGGATGTCGCAGACCCAGTTCATGACCGCGAGCAGCGCGAGGACGCCGACGTCCCGGGCCCCCGGACGCAGCAGGACCGCCGCGTCCAGCAGCTTGTCCACCCACGGCGCGATCTTCGGGTGCGCGGTCAGCCGGCGGTGCGCCCACCGGAACGGGACGGCCAGCCGGACCCGCAGCGGACGCCAGAACAGGGCCGGTCCGACCACCGCCGCGAGGACGGCGGGGTAGGACAGCGCGGTCAGCGCGGGGCCCCGCGCGAACGGGTCGGTGAGCAGCGCCAGCAGCCCGATCAGCGTGTACGTGCCGGTCGTGATCACACCGCCGACCACGATCACCGCCGTGGCCACCCGCGCGGACACGCCCGCCCGCCGGAACTGCTGGAAGGTGAACACCACGCTCACCGCCGGCCCCGCCGGAAGCGTCGTGGACAGCGCGTTGCCCGCGTAGGTGATGGCGAACGCGCGGCGCACCGGCATCCGGTGCCCGCCGATCCGCAGCAGCCGCCGCTGGAGCCGGGCGAACGCGCCCATCGACAGGGCCTCGGCCAGCACCACGACGACCAGCCAGAGCCGGTCGGCCTTCCGGGTGGCCTGCCACATCGCCCCGAAGTCGGGGAGCTTGTCGCTGAACAGGGCGAGCGATCCGAGCGCCGCCAGGACCAGGCCCCACTGCACCAGCGCGCCGATCCTGCGGGCGCGGCGGGAGCGGGTGTCCCGGGCCGGCGCGAGCGGGAGATCGGGCCCTTCGACCTGGTCCCCCTCGGCTTCGACCCCGGCCTCGGCCGGAGCGCCGGGGGAGGGGAGTGTGCCCTCGCCGGGAGAGACGGGTGCCGCGACGGACGCTGTCATGTCACGGTCACCTCGCAAAACCGACTCAGCTGGGGCAACTCCGCGATCAGTAAGAGTGTTCCCCGTCACCGGTCACAGAATCGCAAAGTGAGTCCTGTCACACCTGCGCACCGGCTATGGGTGTCCGCGCTGTGCTGAATGCCGGATTCTCTACGCTTTGTTGCGATCTGCACCTCCCGCCTTTCGACTCGGGCCCCACCCCCGTGGGAAGGACCACATGCCCCCCAGCATGCCGCGCCTCCGCATGCCCTCCAGGCGCGTCTCCACCGTGCTCGGCCTCGCCTCCGGCGCACTGGCCACCACCCTCGTCGCCGCCGGGATCGCCGCCGCCACCGACTCCGGCGGCACGCTCACCGCCGTCCCGCGCGCGGCGGTCTCCACGAAGCCCGGCCAGACCACCACGCTGTCCGGCGTCTCGTTCAAGCTCCGGTGGAAACCGGCCGATCCGGCCGCGATGGCGGCGCTGGACCGCCTGGCCGCCGACAGGCGCACCGCCATGAAGGCCGTGTCGCTGCGCGACGTCGCCGCCGACACCGCCGACGCGCGCCGCCTGACCTGGAAGACCAGGTGCTCCTCGGCGGCCCGGTCGGCGGTCGCCGCCCTGGACGCCAGGATCAAGGTCGGCGCGTGGTGCCCCGAGTTCCGCCCGGGGATGAGCGACGAGGCGAGCCCGAGCTGGACCCCGCAGGGCGTCGCCGTCAGCCGGACCGCCCAGCTCGACGGCCTCGCGGTCAGCTGGTACCACGTCAAGGACCCCAAGGCGAAGAACCCGGTCACCGACATGGCGCGGCTGACCGTCGGCAAGCGCCCGGAGGTGTCCAAGACGGGCGGCTACCACGCCGTCCAGCTCGCGGTCCCGACGCGCGACGCGTCCGGGAAGGTCGCCGCCAAGGACGTGAACCTCCAGCTCGGCGGTCCCGGCGGCATGAGCGCCCAGGGCGTCGCCGAGGCGCCGCAGCACGCCGGCGGCGTCTCCATCGTCGGCAACTACGCCTACCTGTCCGACACCGCGGCCGGCCTGCGCGTCTACGACCTGCGGCGCACCTACAAGGTGACCCCGGGCGGCGGGCTCGGCATCGGCCCGGACGGCAGATTCCACGCCCACGGGGAGCACTACGTGCTGTTCGAGGTCGGCCGCTACCAGTTCGACCGGACCGCGTACGGAAGCTGCCCGGCCTGGACCGTCAAGCCGTCGGCGGTGAACAAGCAGCTCTGCTTCAGCACCGTCACCTACGACCCGACCTACCCGACGCCGAGCCTGGTGACCGCCGAGTACAAGCTCTCCGGCGGGATCGGCTCGACGCGTCCCGTCCGCGTCGTCCGCTGGCCGCTCGCCTCGAACGGCATGCTGGCCGCGAGCGGCGGCGTGGTCACCTCCAAGGCCGTCTACGGGACGGTCACGCCGAACGTGCAGGGCGTCGCGTCCTACTACCGGGCGGGCCAGGGCGCGTCGTTCTACTACTCGGTCAGCGGCGGCGGGGCGGTCAGCCCGGGCCGCGTCATCAGCGACCGCGCGGGCCGCGACCCGTTCACGATCGTCGGAGTGATCGGCGGCGAGTCCTTCGCCTACGACCCCTACTCGGGCGGCGACCGCATCTGGGGCGTCACCGAGCACGCCGGCAAGCGGCTGGTCTACTGGGCCTACCGCAAGGACCTCCAGCCCAAGGGCGACCGCTGACCGACGCCGATCCGGGGGCGTCCCGCGAGCCGGGACGCCCCCGCTCCCGCTCCCCGCACCGTGATTCACCTCATAGCGGCGTCAGCGTGATCTGCCCGCGGTGACTACCCTTTCGGGCATGAGCGTCAAAGCGGTGATCTTCGATTGGGGCGGCACGCTGACCCCCTGGCACGACATCGACATCGCCCGCATGTGGCACGAGATCTGCTCCACCGGCCTCGACCCCGCCGAGGTCGCGGACACCGCGGCGCGCCTGCACGCCGCCGAGGTCGAGCTCTGGCGGCGCGGCACCGACGAGCACCGCAGCGCCACCCTCGACGAGGTCTTCGCCACCGCGGGCGTCGCCCCCAGCGAGGCGCTGCTCACCGCGGTCTTCGACCTCTGGACGCCGCACACGCTCATCGACCCGGCCGCCCCCGCGCTGCTGCGCGAACTGCGGGCCCGCGGCGTGAAGGTCGGCGTGCTGTCGAACACGATGTGGTCGCGCGAGTGGCACGAGCGCATCTTCGACCGCGACGGCGTGCTCGGCCTGCTCGACGGCGCGGTCTACTCCAGCGAGATCCCGTGGACCAAGCCGCACGCCGAGGCGTTCCGCGCCGCGATGGCGGCCGTCGGGGCGGACGACCCGTCCGCGTGCGTGTTCGTCGGCGACCGCCCGTTCGACGACATCCACGGCGCCAAGTCGGCCGGGATGCGCGCCGCGCTCATGCCCAACAGCACCGTCCCGACCTGGGAGGCCGAGCCGGACGCCGTCCTGCACGGCGGCCTCGGCGACCTGCTGCCGCACATCGACCGCTGGTCCGCCTGACGGCACCGGCGGACGGGCCGAAGGGCTCTCGGCCGACGCGACCACGACGAGAAGCGGGCGGGGGCCTCGACACCCGAGGTCCCCGCCCGCGTCATGTTCGCGTGGTTCAGGCCGCCCTGCCGACGGCCTTCCCACCGCTGTTCCCGGCGGTCTTCCCGTCGCCGCCGAGGGTCTTCTCGGACCTCTTCGGCCGCTCGGCCTTCGCCGCGGGCTGCGCGCCCGCCGGCCCGGCCGCGTCCGCCGGCCTCTTCTGCGCGAGGTCGGCGTCCGTGCCGACCGGCAGGCCGAGCTCGTCGCGGACGGTGCCGAGCAGGCGGTCGACGCGCGCCTGCAGGCTGGCCAGGTTCGCGCGCGCCACGTCGGCCTCGGCCTTGGCCCGGCGCGCCTGGCGCCGGGCCTCGTCCCGCTCGGCCGCCAGATGCGCGAGCTGCGCCTGGTAGGCCGCCTTCAGCTCGTCCAGCGGGGACGCCGCGGACGACGTCCCGGACGCCGCGGCGGACCCGGAGTTGATCTCGGATACGGACTCGGACTGGTGCATGGTCATGACGTCTGGATTCCTTCCCCCGAGGGTCCCAGTACCCCTGCGAAACGGACTAACGCGGACTATCGCCACACAGTTCCCAGGGAAACCCGCGCCGGGAGAAGATCAGTCTCCGGAGCCGCCCGGTTCCGGAGCGGGGGCCAGCGACGCGTCCGGAAGCCCCGGGAACGCGCTGAACGGCCCCGTCACCCGGCCCGCCCCCGACTGCGCCTGCCAGCGCACCGAACGCGCCATGGCCTGCTGCATCTCCCGCGCCGCCATCGTCCGCAGCGCGGGATCGGGCACGCCCGCGAGCCCCGCGTACGCCGTCACGACGTCCCGCTCCAGCGCCGCCGCGAGCTGCGCCGCCGTCCGTGCCGACGTCGGGCGCACGGGGAGCCGGTACACGGGAGCGGCCGCCACGGCCCGGACGCCCCGCGCCGCCAGCCGGGAGATCAGCTCGTCGCGCTGGGCCCGGTGGTCGTCCCAGACCGTCCGCGCAGTGGCCTGGGCGGTTCCGCGGAGCCGGGCCCCGAGCACCCCGTACCCGTACACCGCCGCGTGCTCGGCCTTCAGCGCCTCCTGGAGCGCCGACACGGTCGTCACCTCGCCCACGACGCCCTCCCCAACGCCTCGGCGTGCCCGGCCTCGCACGCCCCGATGCTCGCCAGGAGCTGCGCGAGCCCCGCGTCAACCTTCGCCACGGCCGCCGTCAGCCGCGCGGCCGCGCCCGTCTCCGCCCGCCGCAGCTCGGCCAGCACCGCGGGCGTTCCCCCGGGAGGCGGCGCGACCTGCGCGGCCGCCGGGATCCTGCCGCCCTCGTCCGCCCGGTTCCCCGACCCCGGGACGTAGTGGCGGCGCAGCACCGACAGGTGCGAGCGGTGGTGGGCGAGCACGGGATCGAGCAGCCAGGCCAGGTCGGAGTGCGCCGAACGCGCCGCCTCGTAGCGGGCCACCAGCTCCTGCTCCGCCGTGATCGCGGCCACCAGCACCGGCAGCGCGGCCGTGTCGGCCTTCGCGGGCCGGACCGCCCGGCAGCCGCCGAGGAGCGGCAGCGCGGGCAGCGCCAGGGCCGCCGATCCGCCCAGCAGGGCGCGGCGGGACGGCGCCCCCGCCCCCGGTTCCGTCCCGGGCGGTGCCGCGGACGGCGCCGCCGGACGCGTGGACAGGCCCTTCCCGGCCGCGGCCTCGGGCACGCGCGACTCCTCACCGGATCACAAGGGTGGGTGGAGTGGCCAAGCATCCCACATCCGGGCCCCCGCGGTGTCCCGGCGGCACGCCGGTGAGCTGTCCGAAAGGCCGCTGAGGTGTCCGGCTGTCGATAGTCTTGAGGGGTCACCGGACACACGGTGGATTCCGCACAACAGGAGGAGGTCCCATGAGCGTCGAGTCCCGTGGCGGCAGCGCTCACCGGGGCCGCGCCGGCGCGGAGGCCCCGACCGGGGGCCCG
>NZ_JBFAOF010000435.1:0-5676 GCF_040675125.1 Spirillospora sp. NPDC049652
CGGATGACGGCGGTCGCGACCTCGTTGGCGGCCAGCAGGAACGGCAGGCGCCGGGCCTGCGGGAGGCCGAACCGCTCGGCCTGGCCGGACAGGAAGTCGCGGACGTCGGGGAGCTGGCCGGTGGTGAAACCGCGGTGCGCGGCCGCCAGGGGCGGCGGGCCGAGCGGGCTCCGGTTGCACTCGGCGTAGAAGTCGGCCGGGTCGGCGTAGGACGGGTTGCCCCACTCGCCCGCCGCGTCCGCGAAGACGGGATGGGTGCGGGCGGCGTCGGACAGCACCTCGCCGGGGACGCTTCGGATGTCGTACGCGCAGGTCAGGATGGTCGAGGTGGCGTCGAAGACGACGTTCAGCAGGGCCTCGTGCCGCTGCCATTCGACGAGCTCCAGCGGGCTCCGGCCGTCCCACGGCGGTTCGGCGAGCACCCGCAGGCGGCCGCGGCGCCACCAGTCGGTGCGCCCGCGCTCGTGGAAGGCGGCGAGGGTCCTGGTCGGACCGCCGTACCAGTCCGCCGCGTCCAGGAACTCGATCTCCGCCCCGCCGAGGGCGCCGCCGGCGAGGAGACGGCGGCGGGGCCCGGGGAGGATCACGACCAGGACGTCCCCGGCCGCCGCGCCCTCGGCCAGGTAGGCGGTGGCGGCGTCGCGGAACTCGGCGTCGGAGGAGTAGAAGAACGCGCGGTGCCGCAGGCGGTCGCGGGACGGACGCCGGCCGGCGTCCTCTCCGGCACCGGAGCGGACGGCGCGTTGACCCGCACCGGGCACCGGCCGGGAGGCGGGGTCGCCGTACCGGGCGGGGACCGGACGGGACGGGCCGCCGGTCATGCCGGCGCCTCCTCCACGAACACGCCGGGAAGGCGGTCCCACCCGGCGATGCGCAGCATCAGCGCCAGGTAGGCCGGGACGGAGCGGAGGACGACCTGCCGGTCCAGTCCGTCGCCCGCGCTCCGGGTCTCCAGGATGGCGCGCAGCCCCTCGGTGTCGCAGAACGCCAGGTCCGACAGGTCGAGGCAGAGGTGGCCGTCACGGCGGGCCGCGACGGCCAGGGCGTCGCGCAGGGCGGGCAGCGTGGACTCGTCCACCGCGCCGGACAGCGCCAGGCCGGGCGGGGTGAAGGTCGGCGTCACGCGCAGGACGCCGTCGTCGTGCAGGTCGTCCACCCGGACCAGGCCGCCGTGGCAGGCCAGCAGCTGCCGCAGCTGCTGGTCGCCGAACCAGCGGCGGTCGTACTGGCAGATCGCCATCGCGCGGGACCCGGGCGCCCGGAACGCGCCCTGGCACTTGTGCTCGAACTCGCGGAACCGCTCGGTGCCGGGCCAGCCGCGCAGCGAGAACGACGTCTCGCCGGTGATCCGGACGCCCCGGAACCCCTGCACGAGCGCGAGGTCGATCTCCGCGCCGATCAGGTCCACGGTGGCGTCGGGGTCGAACCGCCCGGACGCCATGAACGCCTCGATCACCGGACGCGCCGACAGCGACCCGTCGGCGGCGGCGGCGCGCGGGTCCACGCCGAGCGCGGCGAAGGCGGGGGCGGCGGCGAGCCGGTCCAGGACGGCGTCCGCGTCCTCCTGGTCGGCCAAATAGATGATCTTGTGGTCGCGGCGCAGGCCGTCCCGGACGTAGGCGGCGAGCACCGCGTAGCGCTCCTCGTCGCCGCTGAAGGCCAGCGCCAGGTGGTCGCCGAACCGCATCTCGCCGACCGCCACGGCCTCGGCGTCCGGATCGGTCTCCGGCAGCGGCAGGCCGTCGTCTCCGAGCGTGGACATGTCACGGCCTCCCGGGACTGGGGGCGGCGGCGCGCTCCGGGAAGGGGCGCTCCGGCACGGGGCCGCCCGCCGCCGAGCTCGCCCTACCCCGCCAAAATAGCCCTACCAGAGGGCCCGGACGAGGCTTTCCTGGAGCATCGTGAGCCAGTCGTAGGCGGCGTACATCGGCATCCGCGGGTCGGACGGGTCGAGCCGCTCGGCCTCCTCGTACCACTCCTCGGAGATGTCGAGCCGCGTGCCGAGCGCGAGCCGCACGTCGTTCAGCGACCGCAGCCACGCCTGCGCGTGCTCGGTGCTCAGCTCCACCTCGCCGGACCGCCCGGACCGCTCGGAACGGCCGCCGGACCGCTCGGACCGGCCGCCGGGCGGCGTCCCGCCGAACGCGTCGGCGAGGCCCGCGAGGACGATCCCGGCCGCCTCGCGCTTGCCGTCCCGTAGTCCCATCTCGGTGTAGCGGCGGAACTCTCCGGCGGCCTCGCCGTCGTCGCGGTAGGCGTCCGGGAACAGCCGGGCGAGGACCGGGTCGTCGGGCACCGAGGCCCGGTCGGTGATCCCCACGGCGGCCAGCTCGTCGTCCGCGCCGGGCGGCTCGCCGAGCAGGTCGAGCAGCTGCTCCATCAGCGTGCGGACGAGCGCGGCCTCCTCCGGTTCGAACCGGATCCGGACGGCGCCCTCCCGCCCCTTGCGCACCTTCATCAGTCGTCCCGTTTCACGGTCGCCCACAGGCCGTAGGAGTGCAGGACCTCCACGTCCCGCTCCATCTCCTCGCGGGTGCCGCTCGCGACCACCGCCCGGCCCTTGTGGTGGACGTCCATCATCAGTTTCTCGGCCTTGGACTTCGGATAGCCGAAGACGGCCTGGAACACGTACGTCACGTACGACATGAGGTTGATCGGGTCATTCCAGACGATCGCCAGCCACGGCCGGTCCGACGCCACGTCCTCGGCGATGTCCGGCCGGTCGAGTTCGACCGGTGCGGGTGCACTGCTCATGGCTCGCCGTCTTCCTCTCCCCCGGTCCAGATGGCCGCCCCTCTCCACGAATGCTAGTTCGTGCGACCTGCGTCCGGGGACCACGCCCCGGGACGCCCGCCCGCCCCCACCGCCGCTTGCGCCGCTTCCGCCACCTTCGTCCCCCTGCGTGCGGGCGGTTCCGGGCGGTTCCGGGCGGCGTGCGGCGGCCCCTCGGGCCGCTCCGGCGGACGCGGCGTTCGCGCCGCTCAGTAGGGTTTGCGCTGTGGACCATGCAGGTTTCGGCACGACCGGTACGTCCGGCACGACCGCGTTGCTCACCGACCAGTACGAGCTGACCATGCTCACCGCCGCGCTCCGGTCGGGCACGGCCGAGCGCCGGGCGGTGTTCGAGGTGTTCGCCCGCCACCTCCCCGCCGGGCGCCGCTACGGCGTGGTCGCCGGCACCGGCCGGCTGCTGGAGGCGGTGGAGGCGTTCCACTTCGACGCCGGCGCCATCGCGTTCCTCCGGGACCGGGACGTGGTGGACGAGCCGACCGCCGAGTGGCTGGCCGGGTTCCGGTTCAGCGGCGACATCCACGGCTACGCCGAGGGCGAGTGCTACTTCCCGGACTCCCCGATCCTGACCGTGGAGGGGACGTTCGCGGAGGCGGTGCTGCTGGAGACCGTGATCCTGTCGATCCTCAACCACGACTGCGCGGTCGCGTCCGCCGGGTCCCGGATGGCGGTGGCCGCCGGGGGCCGTCCGATGATCGAGATGGGGTCGCGGCGGACGCACGAGCACGCCGCCGTCGCCGCCGCGCGCGCCGCGTACATCACCGGCTTCACCACCACGTCCAACCTGGAGGCCGGCCGCCGCTACGGGGTGCCCACGGCCGGGACCGCCGCGCACGCCTTCACGTTGCTGCACGACGGCGAGCGGCACGCGTTCCAGGCCCAGCTCGACGCCCTCGGCGAGGGCACCACGCTGCTGGTGGACACCTACGACGTGGAGCGCGCCGTCCGGACCGCGGTGGAGCTGGCCGGGCCGTCGCTCGGCGCGGTCCGCATCGACAGCGGCGACCTCGGCGTGGTCGCCCGGCGCGTCCGCGAGCAGCTCGACGCGCTGGGCGCGACCGGCACCCGGATCATGGTCACCGGCGACCTGGACGAGTACGGCATCGCCGCGCTCGCCGCCGCCCCCGTGGACGGCTACGGCGTCGGGACGTCCCTGGTCACCGGCTCCGGCGCGCCGACCGCGTCGCTGGTCTACAAGCTCGTCGCGCGCGCCGACGGACCCGGCGCGGACGCCCCGATGCGCCCGGTCGCCAAGCGGTCCACGGGCAAGCCGAGCCGCGGCGGCCGCAAGTCCGCGATGCGCCGCCTGGACGGCCACGGCGTCGCCTGCGCGGAGATCGTCACGACCGGCGAGCCGCAGCCCGGCGGCGGCGACCGGCTGCTCCAGGTGCCCCTGGTCGCCAAGGGCGAGATCGTCGGCCGCGAGCCGCTGTCGGCTGCCCGCGACCGGCACGCCGCCGCCCTCGCCGAGCTCCCCGCGACCGCGCTCCAACTCTCCCGCGGCGAACCCGCCCTCCCGACCGAGTTCGTCGAGGGCGGACCGCGCCGCTGACTGGGTAGGCAACACCCCGAAGAGGACGGACAGCGAGGAGCGAACATGACCAAGGCCCTGCTCATCATCGATGTGCAGAACGACTTCTGCGAGGGCGGCTCGCTACCCGTCGGCGGCGGCGCGGACGTCGCGGCGGCGATCTCCGCGCACGTCGCCGCGCACCGCGGCGAGTACGCGCACATCGTCGCCACCCGCGACTTCCACCTGGACCCGGGCGACCACTTCTCCCCCGAACCGGACTTCGTGAACACCTGGCCGCCGCACGGCGTGATCGGCACGGCCGGCGCGGACTTCCACGAGGCGCTCGCGCTCGGGCCGATCGAGACGGTGTTCAGCAAGGGCCGCGAGGCCGCCGCCTACAGCGGCTTCGAGGGCCTCAACGACGACTCGGTCGCGCTCGGCGACTGGCTGCGCGAGCGCGGCGTGGACGAGGTGGACGTGGTGGGCATCGCCACCGACCACTGCGTCCGGGCGACCGCGCTGGACGCCGTCCGGGAGGGCCTGCGGACCCGCGTCCTGCTCGGCCTCACCGCCGGCGTCGCCAAGGACACCACCGACCGCGCCCTGGCCGAGATGCGGTCGGCGGGCGTGGCCCTCAGCGGAGACCCCGTCCTTCGCCCGTGACCGCCGACGAAGCACGAGCCGCCTGGGCACGCCCCCTGCCCGCGGCCCCCATCGTGCTGGTCATGGGCGTGGCGGGCAGTGGCAAGACCACCGTCGGGCGGCTGCTCGGCGACCGGCTCGGGCGGGACTTCGCCGACGCCGACCAGTTCCACCCGGCCGCCAACATCGCCAAGATGAGCGCGGGCGTCCCGCTCACCGACGCCGACCGGACGCCCTGGCTGGAGACCATCGCGGCCTGGATCGACGAGCACCGCGCGGACGGCCGTCCGGCCGTCGTGACCTGCTCGGCGCTGCGCCGCGCCTACCGCGCGGTGCTGACCGGGGGCCGCCCCGAGGTGCTCCCGGTCTTCCTCGACGGCGACCGGACGCTCATCGCCGAACGGATCGCCCGGCGCGGCGACCACTTCTTCAAACCGGCCATGCTCGACGGCCAGTTCCGCGTCCTGGAGCGCCCGGCCCCGGACGAGCACGTCCTCGTCCTCCCCGTCACCGCCCCCGCCGCCGACCTCGCCTCCCTGATCGAGGCCGCCGTCCTCCCCTGACCCGCAACCGCACCCGAGTGCGGGTGCGGGTCAGTGCCGGCGGCGGGCGGCCCAGTCGCGGATCTTGTCGATGCGCTTGCGGACGTCGTCCGCGCTCGCCTGGGCGAGGACGGGGCCGCCGCAGGTGCGGCGCAGCTCGGAGTGGATCACGCCGTGTGGCTGGCCGGT
>NZ_JBFAOF010000436.1:0-5674 GCF_040675125.1 Spirillospora sp. NPDC049652
GCTGGCCGATCCGGCGGCGCGGATCGGCGAGCTGGCGCGGCGGCTGGAGCTGGGGGGCGAGGGGCTGCTGGGACGGCCGTCGGCGGCGATGTCGGGTGGCCAGCGCCGCCGGCTGGACATCGCGCTCGGCCTGGTGCACCGCCCGCCGCTGGTGTTCCTGGACGAGCCGACCACGGGCCTCGATCCGCAGAGCCGGGGCAACCTGTGGGAGCACATCCGGGCGCTGCGCGACCGCGACGGCACGACGGTGTTCCTGACCACGCACTACCTGGACGAGGCCGACGCGCTGTGCGACCGCATCCTCATCATCGACCGGGGCCGGATCGTCGCCGAGGGCTCCCCCGCCGAGCTGAAGCGCCGGGTGGCGGGCGACGTGGTCACGGTGGAGCTCGCGGCGTCCGGCCCGCCGCAGGCGCAGGTCGCCGACCGGGCCCGCACGGCGCTGGCCGACCATCCCGCGGTGCGCGAGGCGGCGGTGCTGGACGGGTCGCTGCGGCTGACCGTCGAGGACGGCGAACGCTCGCTGATGAGCCTGATCCGCGCCCTGGACGAGGCGGGCGTGGAGCTGGCGGCGCTGCGGATGGCGCGGCCGACCCTGGACGACGTGTTCCTGACCGTGACCGGTCGTTCCCTGCGGGACGCGGCCTGAGGCGAAGGCCTCACAAGGAGAAGAGGGCGAACGATGGCGACGACGACGGCCGAACGGATCGGCGGCCCTGACGAGGGCGGCCCCGTCCCCGGGGCCCTGGAGGGTCCGTCCCCGGGCGGAGGCGAGGGCCTGGCGCGCACGCTGCGCGACACGCGGCTGATCTTCCTGCGCTACGCGCGGCAGCGGCTGCGGAGCAAGATCGGCGTGGTGTTCGGGCTGGCGCAGCCGCTGCTGTACCTGGTGCTGTTCGGTCCGCTGCTGAGCCGGGTGGGCGGGGTGCAGGGCGCGGGCGACGGCAATACCTGGCGGGCGTTCGTGCCGGGCATCCTGGTGCAGCTGGCGCTGTTCGGCGCGGGGTTCGTGGGGTTCGGGCTGATCGCCGACCTGCGGTCCGGCGTGGTGGAGAGGCTGCGCGTCACGCCGGTGTCGCGGTTGGCGCTGCTGCTCGGCCGGGTGCTGTGCGACACGCTGATGCTGGTGGTGCAGGCGGTGATGCTGCTCGCGGCGGGCGTCGCGCTCGGGTTGCGGGCGCCGCTCTGGGGCGTGGTGGTGGGGCTGGTGTTCGTGGCGCTGCTGGCGCTCAGCATCGCGTCGCTGTCGTATGTGCTGGCCCTGGTGACGCGCGTGGAGGACGCCTTCGCGCCGCTGCTGTCCACGGTGACGCTGCCGCTGATGCTGCTGTCGGGGATCATCCTGCCGATGAGCATGGCCCCCGGCTGGCTCGACGCGGTCTCGCGCTTCACCCCGTTCCGTTACGTGGTGGACGCGGCGCGGGCGGCGTTCCGCGGCGACTTCTCGTCCCCGGAGTTGCTGGAGGGCGCGGCCGTGACCGCGGCCCTGGCGGTGGTGTCGGTGGCCTTGGGCACGCACCGCTTCCGCAGGGAGAACACCTGACCGACGCCTGAGAACGCCCCTCACCACCGTGCACCCGCCTGGCACCCACCTGGCGCCCGCCCGGCGTCCACCGGGCGCCGCCTACCAGGCGCCCCCGACCACCCCCGGAGCGTCCGCCTGGCACCAGCGGGGCAACGCCCACCGGTACCGGGCACCCGCCGTCCGCCCATGGCGCGCCCGCCTGGTACCTGCTGGTCCGAGGCCGGGGGCGCTGTCGGGCGGTGCCGATGGGCGGGGTCAGGGGGTGCGGTCGGCGGATACGGCGGGGGGTGAGGGGGCGGGCATCGCGAGGGGCGCGGGTGTCGCGGCCGGGACGGGGGTGACCGGTTCGGAGATCGTGGGGCCGGTGGTGACGGAGCGTTGGGCCAGGTAGGCGCCGAACAGGACGACGGCGCCGCCGACGAGTTGGACGGGGGCCAGGTGTTCGTCCAGGACGATCCAGGCGATGAGGGTGGCGGCGACGGCCTCGGTGTAGGAGAGCGCTCCGGCGACCTGGGCGGACAGCCGGTGGACGGCCGCGTTGCCGGTGATGTAGGCGAGCACGGTGCTGACGCCGATGATCCAGGCGGCGAGGGTCCAGCCGGGCGCGGTGCCCCCGGCGATGGGCACCGAGTCGCCGAGGACGTGCCAGGGCATCGTCCAGGGAACGGCGGGGAGGGTGAGCAGGGCGGCGGCGACGATGCCTCCGGCGGCGTTGGTGACCAGGGGGTCGACGCCGTCGCCCATGCGGTCCAGCAGGAGGAAGTAGGCGGCCTGGCAGGCGGCCGCGCCGAGCCCGGCGGCCAGGCCGAGGGCGTCCAGCCGCAGGCCGTCCCACACCTGGACGACCATGACCAGGCCGACCATGGCGACGGCGACGCCGCGGGCGGCGGTGCGGCGGACGGGCGCGCGGCGGACCAGCCGCATCCACACCAGGACGAGGACGGGGCCGCAGAACTCCAGCAGGATCGCGACGCCCACCGGGAGCCGGGAGGCGGCGAGGAAGTACAGGCCCTGGCATCCGGCGATGGCGCCGACGCCGTAGGCGAGCAGCGGGGCCAGGTGGGCGCGGGTGGCCGTCCAGGCGGTGCGGCCGCGCACGGCGGCGGCGAGGACGGTGAGGATCAGCGCGGCCCCGGCGATCCGCAGCCACACGGCCTGCAGGGGGCTGAGCCCGGCCCCGATGAGGGCCTTGCCGAAGGGTCCCGAACCGCCGAAGCAGACCGACGAGAAGACGATCAGCGCCAGACCGCTCGCGCGCCGGCTTCCCACGCCGGTTCCCGGGTTCCCCAATTCAGTGTCCTTCCACCCTCGGCATCAGGAGCATCGTGGCATAACACTCCTTACATGTCGATGGTCGGGTTCCTGCTGTTCGGTCCGTTGAGGGCTACTATTCGCGGGGTGAACTTGCAGGCATCGGGGACCGGGTCGGGCGGGCGCGACGGCGGTGGGCAGGCGGGCGAGAGCCGCGATCTGTTCACCGCGGTGGAGGAGAACGTCCGGGGGCTGGTGGCCTCTGCCTGGTGGGCGTCGGCGCCGCCGCAGCAGCGCGCGGAGCAGATCGTCGCCCGCATGCTGTGGGGCGCGGGCGAGTGGTGGCTGTTCGGGGCGTGGGGCCGCTGGTACCGGTGCGGCCTGGACGGCAGCTGGCATCCGTGTCCGCCGCCGTCCGACCCGGGCTCGCGCAACGCGGCGATGCCCGCGCCGCGCGGGGCGGGCAATCCGCCCGTGCCGCCGCAGTTGTTCCCGACCGGCCCGGACCTCGCGGCCGGGCGGATGGCGTCGGCGGGGTTCCTCGGGCCCGTCCCCGACACCGCCGTGGTCGCGCGGATCTCGCAGGCGCTGACGACGGCGCTGGCGGTGGACCCGGCGCAGTTCCAGCAGCACGACCCGATGTTCCAGCCGGGCACGCCGTCCACGGTCGCGGCGGCGTGGGGCGCGCTGCTGTGGTGCGCGGGCGCGCCGGTCGCGCTGACCGAGCATCCGCTGATCGAGTCGTTCGTGCCGTTCCTGACCACGCCCGCCGACCGGCTGCACTGGATGATGCCGCCGGACTTCTCGACGCTGGCCGGGTACTACGCGTCCCGGCTGGTGATGGGGGACGGCGCGGGCGCCGCGCACGTCGTGCGGGTCATGTACGAGGTCGCGGCGGGCCTGGCGGGCGACGAGCGGTTCCGTCCAGGCGCGGACGCGCTGGCGGCGGTGACGGCGGCGTCGCTGCGGCTGGTCCCGCAGGACCTGGCGACCGCCCGGTACGGGCAGCAGGCGGTGCTGGCCGAGTGGCGGCGGCGCTGCCCGGCCGAGCACGCGATCCCGATGATGCGCGACGCCGCGCCGGGCGAGCACCTGCGGCTGGCGCTGTACGACCTGCAGCAGATCGTGGCGGAGCTGGCGGGTGACGCGCTGCCCGGCGTGGGCGGGGCGCCCGGCGGGCCGGGCGCGACGCAGGGCGCGGGGCCGCCCGGCATGACCGCCGGGACGTCCGCGGCGGGCCGCCGCCATGACGCGGTGCGCCGCGCGGGCGTCGCGGTCCTGGCCGCCGACCTGCAGGCCGCGCCGAACGTGCTCGGGGCGCTGCACCGCTGGCTCGACCCGGACAGCATGCGGACGCTCCAGGCGCTGCTGTCGGACCCGGGGCATCCGCTGCGCGCGCTGTGGCCGCGCGACGGGCGCCTTCCCGAGGTGCTGCGCGGTGATCCCGAGACGCTCGGGTCGCTGCTGGTCACTACCTACAGCCTGGGCCTGACCTGGTGCCGCCTGGCGCAGGTCACGCCGCCCGCGCGGGGGTTCGCGCTGCCGCAGGCCGTCGCGGCGGAGCTGATGTCCCCGGCGCTGCACACTCCGCCGTCCACCGACGAGCTGAGCGCGTGGGACATCATCAAGGCGGCGCGCGCGCACCTGGCCGCGCAGCGCGAACCGTCCCAGTCGCCTTCGGGAACGCCCGATCCCCCGGCGGGCCCGGTCGCCGGCGGTCCGCCGCCCCCGGCTCCGCCGGGTTCCCTGCCGCCCGTCCCGCCTCCTGCGGCTCCCCCCTCGGCGAGCGACCCGGGCGGTGTCCCCGGCGCGGCGCCCTTCGGTTCTCCGGGTGCGTCCGGGGGGAGCGACGCGCCCGCCTACGGCGCGGCCGACCACGGTCCCGGCGGGAGTGAAGGCGTGGTGCCCTTCGGTTCCGTCGGCGAGCCCTCTGGCGCGTCCGCCGGAGCGCCCTCCGGTGCCTCGGCCGGTGAATCTCCTGGTGCTTCGGCCGGCGCGTTCCAGGGTGCCGGTGCCGGGCCCGTTCTCCCGCCTGGTGCCGCTCCTGTTCCGCCGCCCGGTGCTGGTGTCGTTCCTCCGCCTGGCGCCGCTCCGGGTGGGGGCGCCGGTTCGGCGTCGGCGTGGGGGAACGCGGGCGTTGAGGGTGGCGGTCCGCCGGAGTATGCCCCTGGCGCTGCTCCCCCGACCGCGTTGGGCCCGAGCGGTGACTACCCGAGTGGGGGGCCGGGTGGCGCGGCTCCTACGGTGTTGAACCCTGCTTCCGCTGGCCCGGGTGCCCCCTCGGGGGGATCTGGGGCCGATCCGCGAGCGGGCGGGTGGGCTTCGCCGAGTGCGGGGCTTCCGCCCGCGGGCCCCGGTGTGGGGCCGGGCGCCGGGAATGTTCCCGGTGGGGCGTCCGGTGGTGGGTTTCAGCAGGGAGTGACGACGGCGGACCCGGCGTACCGGCTGCCGCCTCCCGGTCCTGCGGCTCCTCCGTCCGGGGGCGGGGCTTCCGGGTGGCCGGGGTCGTCGGGCGATCCCGAGGCGACCCAGTTGGATCCCGGCGCGGGTCGTTCTCCCGGCGGACCGGGCGCGGACTCCAGGGGCGGCGCGTCACGTCCGTCTCCCGCGACGACCGCCGATGCCACCACCGCGGACGCGTCGCGCCCGGGAGCTCCCCCGTCTGCAGGAGCACCGTTCTCGCATCCCGGGTCGCCGTCCGCGGGATCACCGTCGGCGGGGGCGCCGTTCTCGGGCGCGGCACCGTCCGCGCCGTCCGCAGGGGCGCCGTCCGCCGGTGGCCTGTCGCCCGGTGGCGTGGCCGGTGGTCGCCCCCGACGCGGTCGCGGTCGGGGACGGCGGAGGCGTCGTCGCCGCCATGGCGAGGCCGATCGAGGGCGCCGAGCGGATCGCCGCCTA
>NZ_JBFAOF010000437.1:0-5669 GCF_040675125.1 Spirillospora sp. NPDC049652
CAGGTGCGCGCCGAGCTCGCCGCCGTGCACGGCACGACCACGGTCGTGTCGGTCGCGGGCGAGATCGACCTGCGCACCGCCGACGTCACCGCCCGCGGCGCCGACCGCCTCGCCGCCGTCCCACCGGCCGGCGACCTTGCGATCATCGACCTGGAGCGGGAGACGCTCAGTGACGGAGTCGCCCGGTTGACCGGCGGCGCGGGGGTGGACGTCGTCCTCGACAGCCTCGGCGGCGACCTCACCGGCCCGGCGCTCGGCACGCTCCGGCGCGGAGGAGTCCTGGTCAGCATCGGCTACACCGCCGGCACGAAGGCCGCCATCGACGTCACCGACCTCATCTGGAAGACCGCGCGGATGGAGGGCTTCCTGTTCACCGCCTTCTCCCAGCAGGAGATCGCCGACACCTACCGCACCCTGCTGGAGCATCTCGCCGCGCACACCCTGCGGCCCGCGATAGACCGGGTCTATCCGCTGGAGCAGGCCGCCGAGGCCCAACGGCGCGTCATCGAGGACCGTCCTCTCGGAAGGGTGTTCCTCGACCCCCGCGCTTGAGCCACCTCCCGTCGGGTGGCCGGAGGTGCCCCCCTCCGGCCACCCGACGGGATCGCATCACCACTCATCGCCGGGCCGTCCAGCAGCGGCACCACCAAGCCCCAGAACGCCGGCCGTTCGGTGTCGTGGGCTCACATGGTCGTCCCGCCTGAGACGTCGAGCCGGTGTCCGGTGACATAGCGGCCATCGTCGGAGGCCAGGAACGCGACGGTGTCGGCGACATCCTGCGGCGTGCCCAGCCGGCCGAGGGGTGTCTGGGACGACAGCCAGGCCAGGGCCTCGCCGACCAGGCGCCCTTCGTGCATGTCGGTGTCGATGACACCGGGGGCCACGAGGTTGACCGTGATGCCGCGTGGCCCGAGTTGCTTGGCCAGCGCGACGGTCATGACGTCGAGCGGGGCTTTGGACATGGCGTAGTCGATCGCCCGGGGCATGGCCGCCCCGCGGGTCAGCATGGTGCCCACGGTGATGATCCGCCCGCCGTCGCGCAGGCGGGGCAGGGCCTGCTGGGTGATGAGGAACGGTGCGGTGGTGTTGACCGCGAACAGGCGCTCAAGGCCTTCCCGGGTGACGCCGTCGATCTCACTCTGGCCGCCGAGGATGCCCGCGTTGTTGACCAGCACGTCCAGCCCGTCGGCGTGCGCGTCGAATGCGGCCCACAGGGCTTCGGCGTCGCCGGGCGCGCCCAGCTCGGCCTGGACGGCGAAGGCCCGTCCCCCGGACGCCTCGATGGCTGCGACCGTTTCCTTGGCGGCGGCATGGTTCCCGCCGTAGTGCACGGCCACCCGGGCCCCCTCCCGGGCCAGCCGGGTGGCGATCGCACGGCCGATGCCCCGGCTCGCGCCGGTGACCAGGGCCGTCCTGCCGGTGAGTCTCGTCATGATCATGCCTTTCTGCCTCATGCGGGTGGAGGGAGGGGCTCGGCACAGAACGCGCCCACCGGCCCGCCGGGTCCGGCACGGTCTCGGCCGCCGAGGCCGCGACATCAGGGGGCCGGGTGTAGCGGCCGCCTCGCTCCGATCAATTCACGTACCACGTACGCGAAAGGACAGTAGCCATTCAGGTACCCTGTACGCAAATGAGGGAGGGGATGGGCATGGCCGACGAGGCGGCGATCAGCATCTGGATGCGGCCGGAGGGGCACGAGCGCTCCGGCCCGGGACGGCGCCCCGGGTACAGCCGCGAGCAGGTCACCCGGGCGGCCGTCCGGATCGCCGACGCCGAGGGACTGGACGCCGCGACCATGCGGCGGATCGCCGGCGAGCTGGGCACCGGCGCCATGTCGCTCTACCGCTACGTGCCCCGGCGCGACGACCTGTTCGACCTCATGATCGACCTGGCGGTGGGCGAGATCGACCTCCCCGACCGCCCGTCCGGTGACTGGCGCGGCGACCTGACGCTCCTGGCCTCGCAGATCCGCGCCGCCGGTCTACGCCACCCCTGGCTGATCGCGCTGCTCACCGGGCGGCCCACCCTGGGCCCCAACCTCCTGCGCGTGCATGAGTTCGCGCTCGGCGCCTTCGACGGCACCGGGCTCGACATCGACGACATCGCCGGCTTCGTCGGCATGGTGAACGACTACGTCCACAGCGCGGTCCGCCGTGAGATCGGCTGGCTGGAGGAGGCCCGCCGCTCGGGACTGGAGCCCGCACGCTGGAAGCGGGACTACATGGGCCCGTATGTCCAGCAGATCGTCGAATCCGGCGCTTTCCCCATGTTCAACCGATCGCTACTCGACTCCCGCACCACCCGTCTCGCCCCCGAGGAACGCTTCCGGCATGGCCTCGATCGCATCCTCGACGCCATCGCCGCGCTCATCCCCTCGCTCCGTCCACCTGGAGCATGAGGGCGGCGGCGTTCTTCGGGCAGCACGCCCCGGGCCACACGGGCCCTCACTTCACCGCCGGTCCCCGGCGGGGCGTTGGGCGTAGCAGAAGAGCTGCTCCTCCGGTCCCATGCCGGGGAAGTCGGGGACGAACCGGCTGACCTGCGCGTGCAGGACGGTCAGGCCCGCGGCGGCGAGGCGCTCCAGGTACACCTCGGTGGGATAGCTGGTGGCGCGCACCCGCTGCCCCATCCAGGTGATCTCAAGATCCTCCACGTCCGCCGGGACGGTCGCCAGCACCAGGTGGCCGCCGGGCGCGATCCAGGTCGCGACGCGCGCCAGGACGGCGTCCAGCTCGGCACGGGGCATCTGCAGGAAGGGGAAGAAGGCGCAGACCGCGTCCCAGGAGCCCGGCTCGGTCGCGAAGTCGCGGGCGTCGACCTGGCGGAAGACGGCCCCCGGGACCTGCCGGGAGGCGATCTCGACCATGGTCGCCGACACGTCGATGCCGGTGACCTGGAACCCCGCCTCCACCAGCCGTTCCGCCGCGGGGCGGCCGGTGCCGCTGCCGATGTCCAGCACCCGGGCCCCGGCGGGCAGCCGCGCGGTCAGCCAGTCGAGCGCGGCGTGCTGTTCGGGCAGGTGGCCGTAGGCGTGCTCGTACCGCACGCCGAGGGCGTCGAAGGCCCGCGCCGCGGACGCCGAGTCGTCGGAGGAATGCGCCATCCCCCCACCCTAGGCAACCGCCATAAGCAAGTCATTACACAGCGGACGCCGGCACGGGAGGACGGAGGCGGGGTCAGCGGCCGAAGCCCGGGGGGCGGGAGCCGGGCGGCGGGCCGGGCGGGCGCAGGTGGGCGGCGATGCGTAGCGGCGCCTCGCGGCGCTGGGGGTCGGACGTCGGCTGGTCGGAGGGCGCCGGGCCGATCTGGGTCAGGTCCAGGCGGCCCGCGCGCAGCATGCGCAGGACCTCCAGCTCCTCGGGCGACACCAGCGCGGCCACCGTCTTGCCGTGCCGGGTGAGGACGACCTCCTCCCCGGCGTAGACGACGCGGTTGATCAGGTCCGCCAGGACCTTCCGCGCTTCGGTCACCGGTATCTCCACGCCGTTCATCCTATAGCGAACACCTCCCGCTCCCCCTTCTCCGCCAGACTCATCAAAATGTACATTCCATACAGACTACCTAGTTGAGGAGGCGCGATGATGATCGGCGAGGGTTCCGGACGGGCCGAGACGTTCCTCGGGAGGTCCCGGGCGTCGGTGGCGGCGCCGGAGGCCGCACTGGGGAACGAGGCGCTGTCCCAGCGGCTGCTCGGACAGCGGATCGTGTTCCTGGGCGAGGAGATCGACGACCAGACCGCCAACCGGGTCTGCGCGCAGCTGCTGCTGCTCGCCGCGCAGGACGGCCGGCGCGACATCACCCTGTACGTCAACTCCCCCGGCGGCGTCGTGGACGCCGGCATGGCGATCTACGACATGATGCAGTTCGTCCCGAACGACGTGTCGACCGTCGCGCTCGGGATGGCCGCCTCCATGGGCCAGATGCTGCTGTGCGCCGGCGCGCCCGGCAAGCGGTTCGCGCTGCGGCACGCGCGGGTCATGATGCACCAGCCGCACGGCGGGATCGGCGGCACCGCCTCCGACATCAAGATCCAGGCCGAGCAGTCGGTGTACCTCAAGCGGACCCTGTTCGAGCGGATCGCCCACCACACCGGGCAGCCGCTGGAGCGGGTCGTCGCCGACGGCGACCGGGACCGCTGGTTCACCGCCGAGCAGGCCCGCGAGTACGGGTTCGTCGACCACGTCGTCGACTCCACCGAGCGGGTGGGCTCGTGACGCGGCCGCGCGCCGAGGCGCGCTACGTCATGCCGTCCTTCGTCGAGCGGACCTCCTACGGGGTGAAGGAGAGCAACCCCTACAACAAGCTGTTCGAGGAGCGGGTGGTGTTCCTCGGCTCGCCGGTGGACGACACCTGCGCCAACGACGTCACCGCGCAGCTGCTGGCGCTGGAGGGGATGGACCCCGAGCGGCCGATCAACCTGTACGTCAACTCCCCCGGCGGGTCCCTGACGGCCATGCTGGCGATCCACGACACGATGCAGTACGTCCGGCCGCCGGTCGAGACGACCTGCGTCGGGCAGGCGGTGTCGGCCGCGGCGATCCTGCTGGCGGGCGGGGAGCCCGGAAGGCGGCAGGCGCTGCCGGGCGCGCGGATCCTGCTGCAGGAGCCGGCCGTCGACGTGTCCCGGGGGTCCTCCAGCGACCTGGAGATCCAGGCGGCGGAGATCCTGCGGCTGCGGGACCAGACCGAGCGGATCGTGGCGGAGGCGACCGGCCGCGACACCGCGACCGTCCGCCGCGACCTGGACCGCGCCCGGTTCTTCACCGCCGAGGAGGCCCGCGAGTACGGGCTGATCGATCACGTCCTGACGCCCCGGCGGCGGTGAACGGCCCGTCACGGCCGGGTGGCGAACACGCAAAAGTACCAGGGTTGGATCGTGTCCCCACCGGGAATCTTGCGGGGGTACTCAGCGTTGGTCTGGACAAGACCGCAAGCCGTCTGGGAGGCACGTGACGATGGCGGAGCGCGCACTTCGCGGCACCCGACTCGGAGCGACGAGCTACGAGAACGATCGCAACACCGATCTGGCCCCACGTCAGGAGGTCGACTACACCTGCGGCAAGGGGCACCGGTTCACCGTGACGCTCGCAGCCGAGGCAGAGGTGCCCATGACCTGGGAGTGCCGCAGCTGCGGCGCTACCGCCCTGCGGGTGGACGGCGAGCTGCCCCAAGCCAAGAAGGGCAAGCCGCCGCGTACCCACTGGGACATGCTGATGGAACGGCGGACGCTGGAGGATCTGGAGGAGGTGCTGGCCGAACGTCTGGAGATCCTGCGTTCCGGTCGGCGCCGTTCCGCCTGAGAGCACCGGTTTCCGCCCTGTGACCGCCGGGCCGCCCCCGTATCACCGACGGGGGCGGCCCGGCGGTTTTCGTCTGCCCGGCAGGCGCTACGGCGCTCCCCCGCCCTGGCCCTCCCGTACGGCGTTCCGGCTGTCGTTCCCGGCCGCCCCCTTGCCGGTTTCCCGGCCGGTTCCTGCTGCCCGGTCTCGTCTGGGGGTCCAGGGTGGCCGTGACGCGTCGCGAAAGGCCGTCCTGACCGCTAACGCGGCGACGCCGACCTCGGGAGTCGGGGCCGGCGTCATCGGGCGGGAGAATCGATCTAGGCGGGCGGCGGCGGTTGCGGCGCGGTGGCTTCAGGGGCGGTCGTCGTCGTAGATGACCTCGCCCTG
>NZ_JBFAOF010000438.1:0-5655 GCF_040675125.1 Spirillospora sp. NPDC049652
CGCGCCCCGGACCGCCCTCACCGCCACGGGTTCCTCCCGTCCTCGCCGTTGCTTCCAGCCCTGGTCATACCCGCCGCACCGGCGCGGGGCCCAGCCGCCGCGCCGCCGCGCCGCGGATCGGCGGCCCCGGCCGCCGCGCTACAGCCCGACGGCCTTGTACAGCTCGCCGACCTCGCGGACGGTCAGCGCCCGCATGTGGCCGGGCTTGAGCTGGCCGAGCTTGAGCGGTCCGAACTCTACGCGAGCGAGCTGCTGCGCGGGGAAGCCGACCTCCTTCAGCAGCCGCCGGACGATGTGCTTGCGGCCCTCGTGCAGGGTGATCTCCACCAGGATGCGCTTGCCGACCTGGTCGAAGATCCGGAACTGGTCGGCCTTGGCGAAGCCGTCCTCCAGCTCCACGCCCTTGCGCAGCCGGCGGCCGAGGTCGCGCGGGATCGGGCCGTGGATCTCGGCCAGGTAGGTCTTGCTCACCCCGAAGCTCGGGTGGGTCAGCCGGTGCGCCAGCTCCCCGTCGTTGGTGAGCAGGATCAGGCCCTCGGTGTCGGTGTCGAGCCGGCCGACGTGGAACAGCCGCTCGGGCACCTCCACGTAGGCCGCCAGGGACTTGCGGCCCCGCTCGTCCTTCATGGTCGACACCACGCCGCGCGGCTTGTTGATCATGTAGTAGCGCATCTCCGACCGGGTCTCCACCCGGCGGCCGTCCACCTTGATCGTGTCGCGCTCGGGGTCGACGCGCTCGCCGAACCGGAACACCCGCTCGCCGTTGACCTCGACCCGGCCTTCGCCGATCAGTTCCTCGCAGTGGCGGCGGCTGCCGATCCCGGCCTCGGCCAGGACCTTCTGCAGGCGTACGCCCTCGTTGTCGCTCACGCTTCCTCGACTATCTCTTCTGGCAGGTCATCGGGCAGGTAGGGGGCCAGGTCCGGTAGCTCTTCCAGGCTGCGCAGCCCCAGGCGCTCCAGGAAGTACCCGGTGGTTCGGAACAGGACGGCCTGGGACTCGGGATCCTGCCCGGCCTCCTCGATCAGGCCGCGCAGGGCCAGCGTCCGCATCACGCCGTCGCTGTTGACCCCGCGCACCGCCGAGACCCGGGCGCGGCTGACCGGCTGCCGGTAGGCGACCACGGCCAGGGTCTCCAGCGCCGCCTGGGTCAGGCGGGCCTGCTGCCCGTCGGTGACGAACCTCTCGACCACCGGCGCGCAGATGTCACGAGTGTAGAAGCGCCAGCCGCCCGCCACGTCCCGTAGGTCGAACCCGCGGCCCTGCTCGGTGTATTCCGCGGCCAGTTCACGCAGCGTGGCGGCGATCTCGGGGACGGGCCGCTCCAGCAGCTGCGCGAGGGTGATCTCGGCCACGGGCTCGTCCACGACCAGCAGGATCGCCTCGACCTGCGCGCGCAGCGACGGCCCGTCTCCCCCACCCGGCTCCGCGGACGCGCCGGACGCGGCGGACTCTGCGGCCACGCCGGACTCGTCGGACGCACCGGACTCCGCGGGCCTGCCGGTCTCTGCGGGCACGCCGGACGCCGCGGGCGCGCCGGACTCGGCGGACGCATCGGGCGTGTCGGGGGCCGGGCCGGGGGCGGCCTCGGGGGCCGGGTGGTCCTCGGGGCGGTCAGTCATCGGTGTCTTCCTCGGTCTGGTCGGACGGCCCGGCCTCCGGCTCGCGGGAGCCCTCGTAGTCGTCGCCGACCTCGATCTCCCCGTCGTCGGCGCCGGTCCAGGTGACGGTCAGGACGCCCAGCGGCGCGTCCTGCTCGAAGGCCACGGCGCGCTCGCGGTACAGCTCCAGCAGGGCCAGGAACCGGGCGACGACCTCGAAGGTGCCCTCGGCGTCGTCGGTGAGCTGCTCGAACGTGGCCCGGCCCAGCTCGCGCAGCTTGGCGACCACCACCTCGGCCTGCTCGCGGACGCTCGCCTTCGGCTGGTACATGTGCTCGACGTTCACGCCCGGCGGGGCCTTCGGGGCGAACACCTTGGCGGCGAGCCGGGCGAACTGGTCGGGGCCGAGCCCGATCAGCACCTCCGGCAGCAGGTTGGCGAACCGCGGCTCCATCGGGACGAGCCGGGGGAACCGGCGGGCCGCGTCGGCCATCCGCGCCGTGAAGTACGTCCCGACCTCCTTGTACGCGCGGTACTGGAGCAGCCGGGCGAACAGCAGGTCGCGGGCCTCCAGCAGGGCGAGGTCCTCCTCGTCGTCCACCTCGCCGGACGGCAGCAGCCGGGCCGCCTTGAGGTCGAGCAGGGTCGCCGCCACCAGCAGGAAGTGGCTGGCCTGGTCGAGGTCCCAGTCCTTGCCGTGGGCGCGGATGTGGGCGATGAAGTCGTCGGTGACCTTGTGCAGCGACACCTCGGTGATGTCGAGCTTGTGCTTGGAGATCAGCCCCAGCAGCAGGTCGAACGGGCCCTGGAAGTTCTCCAGCTCGACCCGGAACCCCTTGCCGCCGTCCTCCTCGCCCGCCGCGCCACCGGACGCGCCGCCACCCGGCGAGCCGTCCCCGGACGTGCCCTCGCCGGGCGCGCCCTCGCCGGACGGGTCCGCCGGCTCCGCGGAGGCGGCGTCGTCGCTGACGACGGTGTCGTCGGGGGCGTCGGCCATCAGGTCGGCCTTCTCGTCGGCCTGGGTCGGCGCAGGGGCGGGCGGGTGCACAGGGAGTAACGGTAACGGACCGGACGGCCCGCTCAGTCCTCCGGATTCCAGCGTTCCAGCACCTCGCGGGCGAGGCTGCGGTAGGCGTTGGCGCCCATCGAGGACGGGTCGAAGTAGGTGATCGGCTCGCCCGCGACGGTCGCGTCGGGGAACCGGACGGTCCGGTTGATCACGGTGTGGAAGACCTTGTCGCCGAACGCCTCGACGATGCGGCCGAGCACCTCGCGGGTGTGCAGGGTGCGCGAGTCGTACATGGTGCCGAGCACGCCGTCGATCGCGAGCGACGGGTTGATGCGCTGCTGGACCTTGTCGATGGTCTCCATGAGCAGCGCGACGCCGCGCATGGCGAAGTACTCGCACTCCAGCGGGATCAGCACGCCCTCGCTGGCGGCCAGCGCGTTGACCGTCAGCAGGCCCAGCGACGGCTGGCAGTCGATGAGGATGTAGTCGTAGTGCGGCACGGCGGACTTCAGCGCCCCCGCGAGGATGTACTCGCGGCCGACCTCGTGCACCAGCTGGACCTCGGCGCCGGACAGGTCGATGTTGGACGGCAGCAGGTCCATCCCGTCGACGCCGGTCTCGATGACCACGTCCTCCCACTCGGTGTCGCGTTCGAGCAGCAGGTTGTGGATGGTCACCTCGAGCTGGCGCGGGTCGCCCTTGCCGAGGCCGACCGACAGCGCCCCCTGGGGGTCGAAGTCGACCAGCAGCACGCGGCGGCCGTACTCGGCGAGCGCCGCACCCAGGTTGATGGTGGTGGTCGTCTTGCCGACGCCGCCCTTCTGGTTGCAGATCGACACGATCCGCGCGGGCCCGTGCTCCGCGAGGGGCTCGGGCTCCGGGAACACCGGGACGGGACGCCGCGTCGGCCCCAGGGAACGACTCGGATCGGTCTCGATGGTGGCGGAGGACAGCATGCCGTCCGCAGCCTTAGTGCTGGTCACCAGATCCCTCCCCGGCGGCCGAAGATGCCTACCAGTCCGGGGACTCTATGGCCCCGCCGCCGCCGTCTCAACTCGACTCGCGGTCGATGCGTCGCGTTTTGTCAGCCGCGCGCCCGCGGATGTGACGTGGCGTAGACCTCGCGCAACAGTTGGACCGTGACCAGAGTGTAAACCTGAGTGGTCGTCACCGAGGCGTGTCCGAGCAATTCCTGGACGACCCTGACGTCGGCCCCGCCGTCCAGGAGGTGGGTGGCGAACGAGTGCCGCAGTGTGTGCGGAGACACGTCGGTCAGTTTCGCGCGGTCGGCGGCGGCGCGCAGCACCATCCACGCGCCCTGGCGGGACAGCCGACCGCCGCGGGCGTTGAGGAACAGGGCGGGTCCGCCGCGTCCGGTGCGGGCCAGTTCGGGGCGCGCGCGCACGAGGTAGGCCTCCACGGCGCGGCGCGCGTACTCCCCCATCGGGACGACGCGGGTCTTGCCGCCCTTGCCGTGGACCCGCGCGAAGCCCTCGTCGAGATCCAGGTCGTCCACGTCCAGGCCGACGGCCTCGGAGATGCGCGCGCCCGAGCCGTATAGCAGCTCCAGCAGGGCGCGGTCGCGCAGCGCGCGGGCGGCCGCCGCGGCGTCACCGGCGCCGTCGCCCGGCACGGACGCGGCGTCCAGCAGCCGCTCCACGTCGGTCAGGGAGATCGCCTTCGGCAGCCGCCGGGGCGGGGTCGGCGGCTTGACCTCGCGCGCCGGGTCGTCCGCGGCGAGACCCTCGCGCAGCGCGAACCGGTGCAGCCCGCGCACGGCGACGACGGCGCGGGCCGCCGAGCCGGGGGCGAGCGGCGGATGGTCGGGGTCCCCCTGCCGGAGGCCGACCAGGAACGTCCGCACGTCGTCCTCGGTGACCCGGTCGATCGCGGTGCGGCCGAGGGAGGCCAGCACCTCGACGTAGCGGCGCAGGTCGCGCCGGTAGGAGCTGAGGGTGTTGGCGGCCAGGCCGCGCTCCACCGCCAGGTGGCCGAGGTAGGTGCGCACGGCGGACTCCAGCGCCGTCCCCGAGGCGGCCTCCGGGGGGGCGCTCTCGGGGTGGGCGGCGCCGCGGCCGGCCGGGCTCGGAGTCAGTGCGGACCTCGTTCTGGACGATCGTTCGGGGGCGCGGGCGGACGCGGGTGACGTCCTCCCGCGCCCCATCATGCCCCCTCCGGACCCGCGCGGTTATCGCAACGCCCCGCGCGTCCGGCGGACGGCGGGGCGTGGCGGTGTCGATCCGGCGTTGGGCGCTGACCGCGCGCTGACCGCGCGCGGACGCCCGGCGCAGCCGAAGAAGCGGGCCGGAGGGACAGCCGAGGAAGCGGCCGGAATCAGTCCTCCGGGGCCTCCACCGGGCGCAGGCCCGCGTAGCCGTTGGCGCGCGCCGCGTGCGCGGCGAGCACCCCGGTCACGGCGAGCATGTTGTGCAGCTCGCCGGCGAGGGCCTTGCGGACGGCCTCGTCCAGCGGCACCCACACCACCGGCATGTCGGCCTCCTCGTGCACCCGCTCGAAGTCGATCTCCTCGTCGGGCACCCGGACCAGGTCGCGGGCCAGGAAGAGCCGGGAGCGCTCGTCCGACATGCCCGAGGACGGGAACAGGTCGACCAGGACGTCCCAGCGCCCGGCCCGGTACCCCGACTCCTCCAGCAGCTCGCGGGCGGCGAGCTCGTGCAGCGGCTCGCCGGCCTTGTCCCGCAGGCCGGCCGGGGCCTCCCACAGGTAGCGCCCGACCGGGTGCCGGTACTGGCGCAGCAGCAGGACCCGGTCCCGGTCGTCCAGGGCGAGGACGCCGACCGAGCCGGGATGCTCGACCACGTCCCGGCCGACGAGCTCGGAGCCGTCGCCGTTCGGCATCCGGACCCGGTCGCGCCGGACCCGGAAGACGTGCCCGGCGAAGACCTCCTCGGCGTCCTCGGTGGGCCAGCGCTCGGGGACGTCCCGGACGTCGTCCGGGCCGAGCCCGGTCACTCGGCGACCGGGGCGGACGTACCTGCCGTACGGGGCCGGGCCGCGCACCTGCCCCGGGGCCTCGCTGGCCTC
>NZ_JBFAOF010000439.1:0-5655 GCF_040675125.1 Spirillospora sp. NPDC049652
CGGGACAGGTGCTTGTCGCGGCAGCGCTCGACCACCTCCGGGGACACGCCGGGCAGCCCCAGGGCCTCGGCGACGCAGGCGGTGGGCCAGATGCGGGCCTCGTCCCAGCACAGCACGCCGTCGAACGGGTCGGTGTCGTGCACCGCGCGGGCGGCGGCGATCGCGAGGTCGGGTTCCAGCGTGTTCACCACGGTCACGCCGTCCACGTACGCCAGCTCCCAGGACGGCTCGGACTTGGCGAAGAGGTGGATCCGGTACTCGCGGGCGATCGACTCGACGAGGTACTCGCGCCACGCCTGCATGCCGGTGGCGATCAAGGCCAGGTGCGGACGGACATCCATGCCAGGGTCCCTTCGACTCGGTCATCGGCCTCGGCTCACCAGCGCGGACGCCCCGGGCTCGACGCGAGTCCGCGGGCGGCCGCCGGGCAGGGCTTCGCCGGGCACTGCGCCGCATGGTCCCCCGGCGTCCACAGGGCGTCAATATTCCTTTTCCGTCGCGGTTCGCGATATTCGCATCACGGAAAGCAATGGCGGCAGTTCAGCTCGGGCGGGCGACCCCGAAGAACCGCCGCGGGACCGGTCCTGTCATCTTCCTGCCACCTGGAAATCGTCTTATCCGGGTCACAATCCCTTCCGTGGCGGCCGCCTCGATTCGGACGACCTTCAACGGGAGATCGCATGCAGAAGATGCAATATTCGTCCGCCCGGTTGACCGAGGAATACGGAATCCGCATCGGGCGGTGGGAGCAGTACGCGGCGGACCGCGAGCTGCCGTTCGACGCGATGTGGTGCGTGATCCCGCCGGGCGGGTCGAGCGAGCGCGACCAGCACCCCGAGGTGGAGCTGTCGGTGGTGGCGTCCGGGCACGCCGACTACGAGGCGCCGGAGAGCGGCGAGCGGACCGAGGCCGGGCAGGGCTCGGCGGTCCTGCTGGCCGGCCGGGAGCCGCACGTGATCCACAACCGCTCGGACAGCGAGCCGCTGGTGCTGCTGAGCATCTACTGGATGCCCGAGGAGGCGGCCGAATGACCGTCGTCCTCACCACGCCCCCGCCGACCCCGAACGGCCCGCTGCACGTCGGGCACCTGAGCGGCCCGTACGTCGCGGGCGACATCGCGGCGCGGGCGCTGCGCGCGGCGGGCGCGGACGTGCTGACCATGTCCGGCCTGGACGGCAACCAGAACTACGTCCTCGCCAAGGCCGAGGCCCTGGGCCGTCCGGCGGACGAGACCATGCGCGACTACTCCGACCAGATCCGCTCGGCGTTCGCCAAGGCCCGGATCGAGTACGACGTGCTGCTCGACCCGGCCGCGGACGCCGACTACCGGGAGGCCATGCGGCGGCTCGTGGGCGAGCTGTTCACGGGCGCCGAGGAGACCGTCCTGCACCGCTGCCCCGGCTGCGGACGCACGATGCACCACGGCTACGTCGCGGGCTCCTGCGGGACCTGCGGAGCGGGCGCGGCGGGCGGCGCGTGCGAGGCGTGCATGGCCTACAACACCGCCGGGACGCTCCGCGAAGCCCGCTCGACCTGCTGCGACGCCGTCCCTGAGGAGTTCACCGCGCGGGTCCCGGTGCTGCGCCTGGAGGACCACCGCGACCAGCTCACCCGCACCTGGGCCGAGGCGGAGCTGCACCCGCGCGTGGTCGACCTCGTCCGGCGGCTGCTCGCGGACGGCCTGCCCGCCGTCCCGGTCGCCTACCCGACCGACTGGGGCATCGAGCTGGCGGCCCTCCCCGACGCGCGGCCGGCGGACCTGCGGCTGGACGTCTGGGTCGAGATGGCCTTCGGCTACCTGTACAAGATCGCGCGCGCCCTGGACCCGTCCGTCCGCTCGCTCGCCGACTGCGTCGCCGCCTGGAACGGCGTGGACGAGCTGTGGCACTTCCTCGGCGTCGACAACTCCTTCTACTACGCGGTGCTGATCCCGGCCGTGTTCGCGGCGGCGGGCGTGCGGCCGGGCGTGCTGCGGGGGCTCGCGGTCAACGAGTTCTACCGGCTGGACGGCCTGAAGTTCTCCACCAGCCGCGACCACGCCGTCTGGGCGCTGGACTTCCTGGACGAGCAGGACCCGGGCGACATCCGGCTGTTCCTCGCCCAGGACCGTCCCGACCGGTACGAGAGCGACTTCACCCTGGACGCGTTCAAGACGGGCCGGCCGTCCGCCGACGCCGACCTGGAACGCGCGCGCCGCGCGCTGCGGCCGTCCGGGTTCGACCCGGCGCTCGCCGCGCGCCTGCTGCTGCCGCTCCAGGACGACCCGCGCGCCCGCGACCTGCTCGCCCTGCTCACCGGGACATCGCCGGGAAGCGGCTCATGAGGATCTGCGTGGTCGGCGCGGGGCTCGCCGGCGCGCTGCTCGCCTGGCGGCTGCGGCTCACCGACCGGACCGCCGAGGTCGAGCTCGCCGGGCCGCCCGAACCCGCCGACGCGACCGCCGCGTCCGGCGGGCTGGTCCGCGGCTTCGAGCCCGACGCCGGGCAGCGCGCCCAGGCGACCGCGTCGCTCGCCGAGCTGTACGGCAGCCGGCTGCTGCGCGGCTGGGCCGAGTACCGCGAGACCGGCTCGGTGTACATCCAGGCCGGGCCGCCGCCGCTGCCGTCCGACCTGGCCGGAATCTGCGCGGCGCTCCCCGGATCGGCCGTGCTCACCGACGCACCCGGGTTCCCGGACCGTCCGCCCGCCGTCGTCGAGCGGCGCGCCGGGCATGTGTCACCGGGCGCGCTGCGCCGGGAGATCGTCGCGGACTTCCTGCGGATCGGCGGACGCCGCACGACCGCGCCCGCCACCGGCCTCACCGAGGCCCCGGACGGCACGCTCACCCTGCACCACTGCGCGTCCCCGTCGCCCCGGTCCGCGCCCGGCGCGGTCTGCGGCGCGTCCTGCGGCACGTTCGACCTGGTCGTCCTGGCCGCCGGGCCGTGGACGCCTGGCCTGCTCGCCCGCTTCGGGCTGCCGCGCGACGGGCTGCGCACCAAGCGCATCCAGTACACGGTGCACGCCGCCGCGAACCCGCCGTCCCGGGCGTTCGTGGACGAGACGACCAGCCTCTACGGCCGCCCCTACGGCGACCGGCTGCTGCTCGGCGTGCCCAGCGACCGCTACGACGTCGACCCCGACGACCGGCGGCCCGAGCCGGCGCTCGCGCACGCCGCGTCCGCCCTCGCCCGCGTCACCTTCCCCGACCTGCGGCTCGGCCCGGCCGTCCGGACCGTCGTCGCCGCCGACTGCTACCACCCCGACCCCGGCCTGCGGCTGCGCCCGGTCACCGGCGCCTCGCCCCGGCTGTCGACCTTCACCGGCGGCAGCGGCGGCGCGGCCAAGACCGCGCTCGCAGCGTCCCTGTCCGCCGCCGAAGAGCTGCTGCGGATCCGCACCCCCGCGTGACCCTTGTGGAGGCACTGCCCATGTCCGAGATCGACATCCCTCACCACCACACCGTCGGCGTCGGCGCGGGCCCGGCGAACCTGAGCCTGGCCGCGCTGTTCGAGGCCGTCGCGCCGCACCGGCTGGTCCTGCTGGAGCGGCGTCCCGCCCCGACCTGGCACCCGCAGCTGCTGCTGTCGGGCGTCCGGATGCAGACCTCCTGGCTGAAGGACCTGGTGTCGCTCGTCGACCCCACCCACCGGTTGTCGTTCGTCAACTACCTGGTCTCCACCGGACGGCTCTACGCGCTGATCAACGCCCAGTTCAACGTCATCCCGCGGCGTGAGTACCAGCGCTACCTGGCGTGGGCGAGCGAGCAGCTCGACGGGATCCGGTACGGCGTCCAGGTGGACGAGATCTCCTACGGCGACGACGTCGGCTTCTCCTACGTCAGCGACGGCCGGACGATCGCCCGCTCGGACCACCTCGTCCTCGGACTCGGCAGCGTCCCGTACGTCCCACCGGGCCTGTCGGGGATCCAGGGGGACGACGCGTTCGTGCCCGAGGAGCTGACCGCCCGCCTGCCCGCCATGGACCGGGACGCGCCCGTCTCGGTCGTCGGCGGCGGCCAGACCGGCGCCGAGTGCGTCATGGAGCTGCTCGGCCACGGCTTCACCGACATCACCTGGCTCGGCCGGCGGCCCTGGTTCCAGCCGATGGACGACTCGCCGCCCGCCAACGACTTCTACCGCCCCGCGTACGTGCAGTTCCTCCAGCAGGTCACGCGGGAGACCCGGCGGCGGCTCGTCGAGGGCCAGACGCTCACCGGCGACGCGATCACCCCCGGCATCCTCCAGGCCATCTACCAGGCCAACTACGACGGGATGCTCCGGCTCGACCGCTACCCGCTGACGATGCGTCCCGGCCGGGACGTCACGCTGGCCGAACGCGACGGCGACGGCTTCGTGCTGTCGGCGACGTCGCCCACCGGGCCCGAGAAGATCGCCGCGCGGTACGTCGTGTTCGCGACCGGGCGCGCCTTCGCCACGCCGCCGCTCGCCCCGGCGCTCACCGAGCTGATCGACCACGACGACGCCGGGCAGATGATCGTCGACTCGGACTACTCGCTGCGCTGGAAGAACGCCGACCGCAACAAGATCTTCGTGCAGAACCGGGCCCGGTTCACGCACGGCGTCGCCGACGCGAACCTGACCCTGCTGCCGGTCCGGGCCGCGACGATCATCAACTCGCTGTTCGAGCGGGACGTCTACACGATCCGCGACGCCGAGCCCAGCGTCGTGTGGGGGTGAGCGGCGTGCCGATCGACTACGACGGCCGGGTGTTCCGCTCCTCGGCGGCCGAGACCGCCGCCGCCGGGGACGTCCCGGTCGGCCGCTACCACCAGGCCGGCGACACCGTCTGGGCCGACTTCGACGGCGGCCGCGTCGTCCGCGGCTACCTGGTCGGACGCCGCGCCGCCGACGACAGCCTGGACCTGGCGTACTGCCAGGTCCTCGCGGACGCGACGGTGGTCAGCGGCCGGGTCCGCTCGACACCCGAGCTCCTGCCGGACGGCCGCGTCCGGCTCCGCGAGGAATGGGAGCGCTACGGCCCGCACGCCTCCCGGGGCGTGTCCCTGATCGAGGAGATCCCGACCTAACCCCCCAACACCCGGACGCGCCGGCGCCCCAGTCCACCCGGGGGCGCCGGCCGCGTGCGTTCCCTGCGCCCGCGTCCCCGGCATTGCCCGGCTCGGCGGCGGGCCGCGGTTCGGCCACGGCCGGCCGCCGATCCGGGACACCGCCGCCTTCCAGGGGTGGACGGAAGCCCGCCGGTGGCGGAGAGTGATGCGAAGGGGTCGCAAGGCGTCGAGCGGGGGCGAGACGTGACGAAGAGGGCCTTCATCGCGGCGGGCGCGGGTCTGCTGTGCGCGGCCGCGCCGCTCAGCGGGTGCGCGCACGGAGCCGCGAGCTCGTCCATCAAACCGGTCGGCGTCGTGACCGTGAACTCCCATCGCGGCTGCAAGCCCGGGTCGCGGATCGGCGCGTGGCACGGGCGTCCCGAGATCGAGGGGACGGCCCGGAACGCCACCCTGTGGGCGCTCGCCGACCAGACGCCCTTCAGGGCGGGCCGCGACGTCCGGTTCACCCTGCGGATGACGGGCAGCGGCGACCTGCGGCTGCGCACGCGCGGCCCGGGGACGCCCGACCTCGCGCCGCTTTCCGGCCCGGCACGCGGCGCGGCCGGGTACGGCCGCCGAGGTGGCCCGCTTCTTCGACGGCACCG
>NZ_JBFAOF010000440.1:0-5650 GCF_040675125.1 Spirillospora sp. NPDC049652
GGACGGCCGAACGCGTCGCGATCGTCCCGCTGCTCGCGCTGGCCCTGGTCGTCGGTATCGCCCCGCGCTTCCTGCTGGACCTGGTCGAGCCCGTGTCGTCCGCCGTGATCACGCTGGTCGCCCGGTGAACCCGATGATGCGGGAGAACCCGGCCGACCTGCTGCCGGAGCTCTGCACGCTGCTCGGGGCCGTCCTCGGCCTGCTGACCGGCATGTTCGTCCCGCGGCGACGGCAGTGGGCCGCCGTCGCGGTCTGCGCGGCGGGCGTCCTCGCGGGCCTGGCCGCCGCCGTGGCCGCCGTGGACGGCCCGCGGCTGATGACGTTCGACGCGTTCATGCTCGACCCGGTCACGCACGTCACGCGGGTGACCGTCCTCGGCTCGACGCTGCTGGTCATGGCCCTCGCCTACGCGCCGCTGCGCGGGCACCGCCGGGAGACCGAGTTCCACGTCCTGACGGTGCTCACGGCCCTCGGCACCATCGCCCTCGGCGCGACGTCCGACCTGCTGGTGCTGGTCGCGGCCTACCTGCTGGCCAGCATCCCCGCCTACGCGCTCGCCGGGTTCGCCAAGGACGCCAGGGGCACCGAGGCGGCGCTGAAGTACTACCTCATGGGCGCGCTGTTCGGGCTGCTCATGCTCACCGGCGTGACCCTGCTCTACGGCCTGGGGCGCAGCACCTCGTACGAGGCGCTCGCGCGGGGCCTCCCGTCCAGCCCGGCCGTGACCGTGGGAGTCGTGCTGCTGGTCGCGGGGCTGCTGTTCAAGGCGGGCGGGGTGCCCGCGCACTTCTGGGTCCCGGACGTGGTGGAGGGCTCGTCCCCGGTGGTGGCCACGCTGGTCACCACCGTCCCCAAGATCGGGGCCTTCGCCGCCCTGTTCCGGCTGGGCGCCGAGGTCATGCCGCACTCCTGGGCCCTGACCGTCGCGCTGCTCGCGGCGGTGACGATGACGCTGGGCAACCTCGCCGCCTTCGCCCAGGACAACGTGCGCCGCCTGCTCGCCTACTCGACCGTCAGCCAGGCGGGCTACCTGCTCGTCCCGGTCGCCATGGCCGGACGCACCGACCTCGCCGAACCCGCCCTGCTCTACTACATCGCCGCCTACGCCGTGACGAACCTGGGCGCGTTCGCGGTGGTCGTCGCCGTCGGACGGGACCGCCTCGGCGACTACCGGGGCCTGGCGCGCCGCTCGCCCCTGCTGGCGCTGTCGCTGGTCATCTGCCTGCTCGGACTGATCGGCACGCCGCCCACGGCCGTCTTCGTCGGGAAGGTCCTCATGCTGGGGGCCGCGCTGCACGGCCACTACGCCTGGCTCGCGGTGGTCGCCGCCGTCAACACCGTCGCCAGCGTCTTCTACTACCTCCGCTGGGTCGTCCCCGCGTACCGGACGGCGGACGGCGAGCCTCCGGCCCCGTCCCGTCCGGCGGCGGCGGTCGCCTACGCGGCCACCGCGCTGACCCTCGTCCTGGGCATCGGCAGCGGCATCGTCCTCTCCCTCGGCTGACCGGGGCGGGCGGGGAATTGATCTTCGTGGTCGCGGCTCCGTACGCTGCCGCAATGACGAACGACGAGAACCTCCCGACGCTCGAACTCGCCTTCCCCGGCCCGGAGCGCGACAGCGGTGTCGCGGCGATCAGGGAAGGCCGGAAGACCGCGTTGACCGGACTCCTGGAGATCTACGAGCATGCCGGGGAGGCCGTGCCGGAGGCCGGGCAGCGGTTCGCCGTGCTCGACTCGGACGGGAACACGGCCCTGGTGATCGAGCTCGTCGAGGTCCGGACCGTCCCCATGCGGGAGATCGACGACGACTTCGCGCACGCCGAGGGGCGCGGCTACGCCGACGCGGCCGAGTGGCGGAAGGCCCACGAGGAGTTCTTCCAGAGCGAGGGCGTGGCCGAGTTCCTCGGCCGCACGCCGGACATCGGCGACGACACCCTCGTGGTCGCCGAACGCTTCAAGGTGGTCCAGCCCTAGCTTCCTGACCGTCCGTCTCCACAGCGGCCGCAACGCGAACAGTCCGCGTTGCGGCCGCTGCCGCTTTTCCGCCTCTATTGCTGTTCGCCGATTGTGTCCGTTCGTGCCGCTGTTCGCGCGGTATCCGAGCGGCTGGCCGACACAGGACGTAACGCTCGCCGTCCGGCCGGGCGGACGGTGCCGGTTCACCGCGCGAATGCGCCGGATAGGCCCGTGGTGATGCCTTGAGGCGCGGGCCGCGGCGTGCTCCCATGGCTGGCCGTCCCGCCATAGAGCCCCTTCTTGACTCAAGTCTTTACTGTCGGTGTCGATATGGACACACGTGGTTATGGCGCGTTCTGATGGAGCTTCTCACGCCGGATCAGGAGAGGAGGTGAGCAGGCATGAGCACGACTTACGAGCCACCGATGTTCGTGGTGATCGGCGACCTCCGGGACGTCACACTCGGGGACCGCACCTGGGGATTCGACCGCATCAACCAGTGCGCTTGGCTGGGCTGCTAGCGAGTCGCCGTGACCCTTTGCGACGCCTGTCGCGACGGGGGCCGTGCCGGTCGTCCCGACCGGCACGGCCGGTGCTCTTCGCGACTGGGTGACGCGGGACCCGTGGCCGGTTCCGGATTTCCGAATGGTTCGGATGTGTTGACTCGGCGCTGCTCGACCTTCAGGAGGGCTGATGCGGTTTTACGTTTTCCCCGACAATCCGGCGGGTGCCGCGCTGGCGGCCTCATTGCGTGCCCGGTGGACGGACTCGCGTGTTCTCCCGCACGATTCCGGACGGCCCTGGATTACGGGCTGGTGGCGGGATGAGGAAGTCTGCTGGGCGGCGGCGGGGACACGGCGGATAGCGCTGCTCGGGCGGGTCCGGGTCAGTGTGCCGTGGCTGACCGAGTACCTCCTCGGGCAGCGCGTCAACGGTGCTTTGGCGGATGTGCGCCGGGAGGTTCCGGGCAGCTTCCACACGGTCGCGGCGATGGACGGCGTCGTGTTCGTCCAGGGGGATCTGGCGACGGTGCGTGAGGTCTTCCACGGCCAGGTGCGCGGGGTGACGGTCGCGGCGGACCGTCCCGACGGGCTCGCCGAGTTGACCGACGCCGGGATCAGCGAGGAGGCGCTGGCCGTCAGGCTGCTCGCGCCCACCGTCCCGTGGCCGCTGAACGAGGAGTGCCTGTGGGAGGGGATCCAGGCGCTTCCCGTGGGGGGCCATCTGCGGATCGGCATCGACGGCCGCGGGCGCGTGCGTCCCGGCGGCCCGCTGCCGGTGCCGGAGGCGCCGCTCGCCGAAGGGGCCCAGCGGGTGCGGCGGGCCCTGACCGAGGCGGTGCGGGTCCGGACGGATGGCCAGGCGCTGCTGAGCGCGGACCTGTCCGGGGGGATGGACTCCACCAGCGTGTGCTTCCTGGCCGCGGGCAAGGTGGAACGGCTGCTGACGGTCATGTGCGAGTCCAGCGACCAGGGCAGCGACGACGGCAGGTGGGCCGCTCTGGCCGCCGCGAGCCTGCCCGGCGCCGAGCACGTCCGCAACCGGGTGGACGACTGCCCGCGCACCTTCGCCGGGCTGCTGGACACCGACACCGACCTCGAAGCGCCCTTTCCCTCCATCCACGCCCGTGCGATGACGCTGGACCAGGCCCGCCGGCTCGCCGCCGCCGGCTCGTCCCGGCACCTGACCGGGCACGGCGGCGATGAGCTGTTCCATGTCACGCCCGCCTACCTCCACGACATGCTGCGCCGGCATCCGCTGCGGACGGTCAGGCAGGTACGCGCCGGCCGGGCGGTGAGCCGCTGGAAGACGCGCCCCACGCTCGCCGCGCTGCTGGACCGCACACCCTTCGCCGACTGGCTGGGGCACGAGGTCGGCCGGAACCTGCGGAACCCGATCCGGGGAGTCAACGCCGCCCCCCTGTCCGGGTGGGGCCCGGCCTACCGGATGCCCGGATGGGCGACCCCGGAGGCCGTGCACTCGGTGCGCCGGAGCCTGCGCGAAACGGCCCGGGACTGCGCGCCCCTCTCGCCGCTGCGCGGACAGCACCTCACCATGCAGCAGATCCGCCTGGGCGGCGAACTGGTGCGCCGGATCGACCGCCTGTCGGCGCGCCACGGCGTCGCGGTGGAAGCGCCCTTCCTGGACGAGCAGGTGGTCCGGGCGGCGCTCAGCCTCGACTACGCCGAGTGCCTGCGGGCCGACCGGTACAAACCCGCGCTGGTCGAGGCGATGCGCGGCATCGTCCCGGACGGCAGCCTCGGTAGGCGCTCCAAGGCCGAGTTCAGTGCCGACATCTACCTCGGCCTCCGGGAACACCGCCGTGACCTGCTGGAACTGTGCGACGGCATGCGGCTGGCCTCGCTCGGGCTGGTCGACCCGGCGGCGCTGCGCGCGACGCTGGTGAACCTTCCGCCCTCCTCGCTGGAGCTGGTGCCCCTGCTCGGGACCCTGGCGTGCGAGGTGTGGCTGCGCTCGGTCGGCGCGACGCGTCCGCGGTCCCGCGCGGCGCGGGAGGCGGCCGGGTCCCGTTCCGCGATGGAGGTCGGCCGATGAGACTGTCCCCTGACGTGGTCGTCACCGACACCGGTACCGACCTGGTGCTGCTGGACGAGCGGACCGGGAACTACTTCTCGCTCAACGGGACCGCCCGGTCCGTCCTGCTCGCCCTCGCCGACGGCTCCACCCCCGCGGACGCGGTGGAGATCCTCACCCGGCGGCACCCCGAGTCCGCCGACCGGATCGCGGCGGACGTGCCCGCGCTGGTCGAGGCGCTGCTCCGAGAGAAGGTGCTGCTCCCATGACGATGCCCGTGGCGCTGGAACCGCGCCCCGACGTGTCCCGGCGGCGTCGTGCGGCGGCCCTCGCGGCCGTGGCGGCGGCGGCGCTGCTGGAGCGGCTGCCGCCGGGGCGGCTGCGGCGCGTCCTGCGGCTGGTCCGCCGGGGCGCGCGGCCCGCCACCGCGGCCCAGGCGCTCGCCGCGCGGCAGGCGGTCGTCGCGGTCAGCGTCCGGTGCGCCGGGCAGGGCTGCCTGCGGCGCTCGGTGGCCGTCGCGCTGCTGTGCCGGATGAGCGGGTCGTGGCCGGACTGGTGCACCGGGATCCGCCTCGAACCGTTCCGCGCGCACGCGTGGGTCGAGGCGGACGGGACGGCGGTCGGCGAGCCGGGCGACATGAGCCTGTTCCTCAAGACCATGTCGGTGCCCGCGCGGCGCACCGGCCACGACGGGAAGGAGCGGTGACGTTGCCGGAGACGACGCTGCCGGAGATCGTGGCGGCGGCCCTCCAGGGGCTGGTGGCCGGGATCTTCGCCCTCGCCGCGTTCAGCAAGCTGCGCGGACGGGAGGAGTTCGGCCGGTTCGTCACCACCGTCCGCAAGCTGACGATGCTGTCCGGCCGGGCGCCCACCCTGCTCGCCGGCGCGTTCGCGGTCGTCGAGGCCGTGACCGCCGCGCTGATCGCCGTCCCGGCCACCGCCCGCGCGGGCCTGTGGGCGGCCGCCGCGCTGCTCGTCCTGTTCGTCGGGGTGGTGTTCCGGGCCGTCCGCGGCGGGGTCTTCGCCGAATGCGGGTGCTTCGGGAACCGCAGCGCGATCATGAGTTACCCGGTGCTCCTGCGCAACCTGCTGCTGCTGGGGTTCGCGCTGGCCGGGTTGGTGGAGATCGCGTTCTCGCAGAGCATCCGGCCGACCGAGA
>NZ_JBFAOF010000441.1:0-5644 GCF_040675125.1 Spirillospora sp. NPDC049652
CCCGGTCCGCCTCGGCGGCCGGACTGGCCGCCGGGCGGGTCGGCGGGCGGGTCGGCGGAGTGCTCACGACCACACCTCCGTGGCGTCCTCGTCGGCCGGCTGGTACTCGGCGGGCGGACCGCCGTGCGTCCACGGGGTGTCCTCGCGCTCGGGGAACTTCGCCGCGCCCCACGAGTCGGCCGTGCGGGAGGTGAACACCACCTGCTGCCCCGGCTCCGGCAGCACGCCCGGCTCGGCGGTGAGCTTGCGGCCCATCCCGCCGGTCAGCTCCAGCAGCACGTCCCGGCCGTCGATCTCCACGATCCTGCCCTTCAGGCCGGGGCGGGCGGCGTTCACGACCGTCGCGCCCTCGTCCAGGCGGACCGGGTCGGCGGTGCGGATCCGCACGTGCGGACGCAGCTTCGGCCGCTTGCCCGACTCATCCAGCCGGGTCGGGTCGGTCTCGGTGACCACGCCGCCGAACGCCTGGCCCGCCAGGCGCTGCTCGGCCATCACCAGCGGATCGTCGAACGCGCGCTGCGCCTCGTAGGACTCCTGCGAGCGCTCCAGGTCGTGCAGGCGGCGCGCGGCGCGGACCGCGTCGTCCAGCTTCGCCTGCGGAGGGCTCTCGGCGAACTCGCGGTGGAAGTAGGTGAACGAGTCGCGGTCCCGCTCCCACCGCCTCGGCACGCTCGCGCCCTCGGGCAGGGCGCGCAGCAGGTCCAGCGCCCGCCAGGCCAGGTCCCACGTCGGGATGAGCTGAGAGGCGACGGCCGCGCGGATCCGCTCCTCGGCGCGCGGCTCACCGCCGCTCTCGTCATAGGCGGCGATCGCCGGAGCGAGCACCTCGTTGTCGAAGGTCGGGTCGGTGGCCGGACCGGCCGGCGGACAGACCACCGGATCCTCGGCGCGGGCGGCGGCCGCCGGGCCGTCCATGCCCTCGGGCGGGTCGATCCACCCCATCAGCGCGCCGAGGTTGCCGTCCTCCAGCGAGCTCTGCCCGGTCGCCCAGTGCAACCGCAGCGTCTCGGTCAGCGCCAGCAACAGCGACGACCCCGGACGGTCGTTGCGGTCGGCGAACCAGGTCAGCCAGCGGCCGAGCACCGGGACGGCCGGATCGACGGCCCACGGACCCTCGGTGCTCCGGAACCGCGTCGAGCGGCCGAGCAGCCGCAGGAACCCCACGCCGCCCCGGTTCGGCACGACGATCTGCGGCGCGCGCTCGTACCGGAACCGCTCCTCCCCGTCCTTGGACGGTTCGAGCGTCTCGGTCGCGCCGCGCTCGGCCTCCACGTGGTCCAGGACCGCCTTGGCCAGCTCCGCCGCGTACCCGAACCGCAGGTCCCGGTTGCGCGGCTGCGGGACGACCAGCAGCGTCGGCGCGTCCCGGTCGGTGCCGAGCATCGTCGCCAGCGGCGCCGCCGCCTCGCCCGCCAGCTTCAGCGGGATCATCACCAGCGGCGTCTCGCTGAGATGGCAGTGCCGGACGGTCGCGACCGGCGTGGCCCGCCCCGACGCGAGCGCTTCCAGCTGGGCGAGCGCGGTGAGCGTGCTCACGCCGTCCGCTCCAGCACGCCCGCCCCCTGCACCGGGACGCCCGCGAGCGGCGTGGCCGCGCTCCGCGCCGGGACGGCGGGCGCCGGAGCCGACGCGAGCGCCTCCCGGCGCAGCCGGGCCGCGACGCGCAGCTGCTCGGCCGTCTCGGCCATGTCCTCGGACGGCTCCCGGACGCCCCGCGCGAGCTCCAGCGCCGTAACGACGCTGTCGACCCCGCCGAGCTCGTCCCGGACCGACCGCCCGAGCGTCCCCGTCGCCCCGCAGGCGCGTGCCTCGTCCCGGCAGAACAGCGCCATCTCGCAGCTCGCCATGCACTCCGGCGCGTACCGGGCCTCCACGGCGCGCACCGCTTCGGGCAGGCCCTCGTCGAGCGCGAACGTCAGCCCGTCCGGCATGGCGCGGGCGATGTCCTCGGCGCGGGTGAGCCGCGCGAGCTGCCGCCTCACCACCGCGAGCTGCGGACGGACGTCCACCGGCGTGGCGGTCGGCCGGTTGGAGAAGTTCTCCGGGCACACCAGGAACACCTCGTGTGACACCCGCTCCGGATCGTGCCCGAGGCCCGCGACCAGCTCCCGCAGCGCCAGCACGTACACCGCCGACTGCCGGGCGGCCGCAGCGACCTGCTCCGGCTCGGCCTGCCCGTCCACCACCGCGAACGACTTGACCTCCACCACGTGGAACCGCCCGCCGAGCTGGAACGCGATCACGTCCGGCTCCAGGTAGGCGCGCTGACCGGCGATGTCCAGGCGCAGCAGCGGGTGGTCGAACATCGTGCCGGCGCCCGACTCCAGGGCGCGCGCCATCAGGTGCCGGGTGCGGGCGTGCCGCACCTCGCGGCTCTCGGTGCCTACCGACTCCAGGTCGTCGTAGGCGACCTCCGGGATCTCCAGCCCGAGCCGGTCGCGCAGCAGCGCCAGCAGCTCGGCGCAGCCGTCCGCCTTCACCTGCGCCTCGAAAGCGTTCCCGCGGGTGATCGCGAACTGCGACTGGCCGAACGGCGCGCCGAACCCCAGGTGCCGCGCCACGGCGTCCTTGTCCACGGCGGCGGCGTCCATCACCCCGCGCCGCGCGCAGCCGGGGTTGGCGGTCAGCGCCGCTATCGTCCGGGCGTCGTGGTTGCGCGGGGCCTCGCCGCCGCGCAGGTGGGACAGGTCGCTCACCGTGTGGTCGTCGTCTCTGTTCATCGCCGTCGCCGGTTCGTCGTGTCGTCGGGGCTCGCGCCCGCGCCTGCGTTCCTGTTCTCTTCCGTGCCCGTTCCGGTTCCGCCGGTGCCGGTGGCGTCGCCGGTGCCCGTGCGGCGGGGGAGGACCCGCAGCCCGCCGCCGAACAGCAGCGCCGCGTCGTCCAGCGCGTCCGCCGCGCGCCGTGCCGCCGCCGCGCGGTCCCGCCCGTCGGCGTCGCGGTGCACGGCCAGCTCCGCCCGCGCCGCCTCGGCGACCACCGCCGGATCCACCGCACCGTCCGTCACGACGGTACCGTCCGTCGCCCCCGGAATGGTGGCGGCGAACCGCCACAGCAGCCGCTGGACTCCCGCGTCCCGACCGGTGTCGGTGTGTTCGGCCCGTTCGGCCACCCGGATCGCGGCCGTGAGGAAGTCCACGCGCGCGCTCAGCGGTCCGACGATGCGCTGCCGCAAGGGCCACGTGCTCACCGTCAGCAGCCCCCGGGCGGGAGCCAGCAGATCGGCGGTCAACGCCGCGCAGAGATAGTACGGACGTGCATAGGGAGAAGACCGGAACGACCGCTCCTCGTCCCGCCGCAGACTCGTCAGCCTCGCCGCCGGGATCTCCCCCGGGAAGAAAGCCCCGTGTACGGCGCCGACCAGCTTCGGCGCGGCCGGCACACCCAGCAGCGTCAAGGCCTGGTGCACCTGCTCCCGCACCGGCACCAGCCCCCTAGGCGCACCGCTCTGCGCTCTCACCTGCTCCACGCGTGCGGGGACGGCGGGAGAGTCCGCGGCGGGATCACCACCGAGGACGGCCTCGTCCCAGGCCCGCTCGGCGCGCCGCAGCTCACCGCGCAGGCTCCGCGCGGTCTCCCGGTCACCGCTCGCCGCCGCGCGGCGGACGGCCGCGCGCAACTCGGCGATGCGCTCCTCCAGCGCGTCAGGGGAGGAGCCGGGTGCTCCGGACATGCCGGAGAGCGTACCGCGACTTCCAGGGAGTTCCAGTCTTTTCCAGAATTATCCACGTTGGTCGCGCCGCAGCGGATGATCTCCCGGCACCTCGACCAGGACGATCCTGATCCCGTCCGGATCCTCGATCCACATCTCCACCAGCCCCCACGGCTCGACCTGCGGCTCCCGCACCACCCGGACCCCGGCGGCGGCCAGCCGCCCCCGCTCGGCCCGCACGTCCCGCACCTGGAGCCACAGCATCGGCGCGCCCCCGCCCGCCGGTCCGGGCCCGCGCCCCGACACCTCCAGGAACCCCGGACCGAGGAAGAACACCAGGCCGGGATCGTCCGGCGGACCGAACTCCCGGTACACCGCCAACCCGAGGACATCCCGGTAGAAGCGGCGCGACCGCTCGGGATCGGCGGGACGGACGAGAACGCGACTGCTCAAGACCTCCATGCGTCTCATCATTCCCAGCGGGCGGTATGGCAGCCTTGTCCGCGTGACGGACACCGAAGCCTCCCCCCGGCGCGTCTGGCTGATCAGGCACGGCGAGAGCGAGTCCAACGCGGGACTCCCGACCAACGGCCCCGGCGCCGCGCCCCTCACCCCGTTCGGTCGCCGCCAGGCCGAACGCGTCGCCACCGCGTTCACCGCAGCGCCGTCCCTCATCGTCAGCTCCACGTTCGTCCGCGCACGCGAGACCGCGATGCCGACGCGCGCCCGATTCGCGGACGTCCCCTACGAAGAGTGGCCCGTCCAGGAATTCACCTATCTGGGTTCGCTCCATGGCCCGAACACGACCAACGAAGAACGCCGCCCCTACGCCGAGGCCTACTGGGCCCGCTCCGACCCCTCCCGCGTGGACGGGGGCGACGGCGAGTCGTTCCGCGACCTGATGGCGCGTGCCCGCGTGATGCTCGAGACCCTGGCCGCCCGTCCCGAGCCCGGCCTCATCGCCGTCTTCACCCACGGCCTGTTCATGCGCGCGGCCATGTGGACGCTCCTCACCGGCATCACCGACCCGACCGCCGAGCAGATGCGCGCCTTCCACCACTTCCTCGAAACCAGCCGAACCCCCAACGGGACGATCGTCGAACTCCGCCCCGGCCCACCCGACCTGTTCACGGTCATGTTCGGCACGGCCACAGCCACCCTCGACCCGACCCCGGTCGCGCCATCGGCACACCAGGCGGCCCCAGCACACGAGACGCCGAGCGGCCAGGAGTCTTCCTCCGTCCCCACACCGCAACAGGACGCCTCCCATACCTGACGTTTCGCCGCGCTGCGGGGCTCAGGAGGGGAAGCCGGCGAAGAAGCTCGCGACCATGTCCTCCTCGCCGTGCCCCTGCTCCACCGCACGGAGGAACCGCTGCCGCGCAGCGTCCGTGAGGTCCACCCGGATCCCCGCGGACGAGGCGACCTCCATGATGAGCCCGGTGTCCTTGGACGCGTTCCGCACCGTGAACGTCGGACGGAAGTCCCGGTCGAGGACGGCCTTCATCTTGCTCTGCAGGTAGCCGCAGTCGAGCGGCCCGCCCGTGACGACCTCGCCGAACGCACGCGGATCCAGGCCCAGCCCCTCCGCCAGTGCCATCGACTCGGCGACCAGCGACGTCAGCGTGATCGCGTATCCCACGCTCACCATCTTCAACCGCGTGCCGCCGCCCGCCGCGCCGTCGTCGCCGAGCCACATCGTCCGCTGCCCCACCGCGTCGAACACCGGCCGCACCGCCTCACGCGCGGATTCGGGACCCGCCGCCAGCACGACCAGCTTCCCCTCCTCGGCGGGCTGTCGGCTGCCCTGCACCGGCGCGTCCACGAACGTCAGCCCGTGCCGCCCGGCCAGCTCGGCGAGCGGACCGAGCGCGGCCACGCCGACCGTGCTCATCTGCGCCCACACCGCGCCCCGCCGCGCCCGCGGCGCCGCGGCCTCCATCACCTCGGCCACGGCGGCGCCGTCGGTCATCATCGTGACGATCACGTCGGCGG
>NZ_JBFAOF010000442.1:0-5632 GCF_040675125.1 Spirillospora sp. NPDC049652
GGCGGAACGCGACCTGGGTGACCAGGATCGGCGCGGTGGTCACCGCCGCCAAGTGGGCGGGGAAGAACAAGGTCGACCTGAGCGTCAAGTCCCCCGCGCTGGGCCAGACGCGCACCGTCCGGGTGCTGGTGCCGAACGGCTGGAAGGCCAAGACCACCCAGACCTGGCCGACGCTGTACGCGCTGCACGGCGGAAACGACACCTACGTCTCCTGGACGCGCAGCACCGACATCGCGACGGTCGCGCGCCAGTGGAACACGATCGTCGTGATGCCCGAGGGCTCCAACGGCTCCTACACCGACTGGTACAACGGCGGCCGCGGCGGGACCCCGCGCTGGGAGACCTTCCACACCAGCGAGGTCCGGCAGCTCGTCGAGCGGAACCTGCACGCGGGCGCCTCGCGGGCGATCATGGGCATCTCGTCCGGCGGGCAGGGCGCGATCACCTACGCGGCCCGGCACCCCGGGATGTTCAAGTCCGCGGCCTCCTACAGCGGCGTGCTGTCGATGCTCTCCCCGGGCATCCCGGCGCTGCTGCTGTACATCAACATGCGCTCCGGCACCAACCCGCTGGACATCTGGGGCGACCCGGTCACCGCCCGCGCGAACTGGGTGGCGCACGACCCGGCGTCGCTGGTGAAGCGGCTGGCCGGGACGCAGGTGCTCATCTCGTCCGGCAACGGCACCCCGGGCCCGCTCGACAAGCCCGGCAAGAGCCCGGTGGACATCGGCTACCTCAGCGAGACCCAGGTCCTGCGCGCCAACGGCGACTTCGTCACGGCGGCCAAGAACGCGGGCGTGCCGGTCAGGGCCGACTTCTACGGCGCGGGCTCGCACAGCTGGCCGTACTGGAAGCGCGAGATGCACAAGGACTGGGCCGACATCATGGCGAGCATCGGCGCCAAGCGCGCCTGACCCCGTCCGACGCCGCACCCGGCCGGTTCCCCGAGGGGACCGGCCGGACGTGTTCCTGCCCGCTCGTGCTGCGTGCCCCGCTCGTGCTGCGTGGCCCGCTCCTGCTGCGTGGCCCGCTCCTGCTTCCCGCCCGGCTCGTGTTCCGTGGGCCGTGTGTTCGTGGCTTGCTTGTGCGCGCCGGGTCAGATCGTCTGGAAGGTGTCGCGGTAGGGCTGCGGCGCGACGCCGACGACGCGGCGGAAATGCGGGCGTAGCGCGACGCCGTTGGCGAAGCCGACCTTCCGGGCGATCGAGTCGATCGGCAGGTCGGTGCTCTCCAGCAGCCGCTGCGCGTGCAGGACGCGCTGGGCCAGCAGCCACTGCAGCGGCGAGGTGCCGGTCGCGTCGCGGAACCGGCGGTCGAAGCTGCGCCGGCTCATGTGCGCGCGCTGCGCGAGGGCGTCGACGTCCATGGCCGGGTCGTGCAGGTTGCGGACGGCGTGCTCCAGGACGGGCGCGAGCGGGTCGTCCATGCCGGGCTCGGGAATCGGGTGCTCGATGTACTGCGCCTGTCCACCGGAGCGCTGCGGCGGGACGACCATCCGCCGCGCGATCGACGCCGCCGCCCGCGCCCCGGCCTCCCGCCGGACCAGGTGGAGGCACGCGTCGATCCCGGCGGCCGTGCCCGCCGACGTCACGATCGTCCCCTCGTCCACGAACAGCACGGCAGGGTCGACGCGCACCTTCGGGTACCGCTCGGCGAGCGCGGGCGCGAACCGCCAGTGCGTGGTGGCGCGGCGTCCGTCCAGCAGCCCGGCCGCCGCCAGGACGAACGCGCCCCGGCACAGCCCGACGATGGTCGCGCCGCCGGAGTGCGCGGCGCGCAGCGCGTCGAGCGCGTCCCCGGGCGGGTCCTCGTCGCCGAACCGCCAGCTCGGGACGATCACCATTCCGGCGTCGTCCAGCGCGTCCAGCCCGTGCGGCGCGTGCAGCACGAGCCCCGCGGACGTGCGGATCGGGCCGGGCTCGGCCGCCATGGCCCGCACCTCGAACGGCGTCTCGCCGCGCGGATCACTACCGAAGACGCTGAGCGGCACACTCGTCTCGAACATGGGCACGCGGTCGAACAGCACCACCGCGACCGTCCGGGGATCACGCATGGCCGGAATCTATCGCACGGTGGCTTTCTCGCCGCTCACGTCCGGGACGGCCCGCTCGGCAGGATCACGGACATGACGATCTCCATCACGGCCCTCGGCGGCCCCACCGCGATCATCGAGCTCGGCGGCCTGCGGCTGCTCACCGACCCGGCCTTCGACGAGCCCCGCGACTACGTCGTCGGCGGCAACCGCAAGGTGACCAAGACGGGACCGACGGCCCTCACCCCCGACGAGGTCGGCGCGGCCGACGCCGTCCTGCTGTCGCACGAGCAGCACCCCGACAACCTGGACGAGTCGGGCCGCGCGTTCCTGCCCCGCGTGCCGCTCGTGCTGACCAACGCGTCGAGCGCGGCGCGGGTGGACGGCGCGACGCCGCTCGGCCTGTGGCAGCACCACGACATCGCCCGCCCGGACGGCGGGACGCTGCGGGTCACCCGCGCGCCCGCGCTGCACGGCCCGGAGGGCGCGGAGGCCGTCACCGGCGAGGTCGCCGGGTTCGTGCTGACCGGCGACGGCCTGCCGACGGTGTACGTCAGCGGCGACAACGCCTCCCTGGACGTCGTCCGGGAGGTCAAGGAGCGGTTCCCGGTCATCGACGTGGCGCTGCTGTTCGCCGGGGCCGCCCGGACGATCCTGCTGGACGGCGCGCTGCTGACCCTGGACAGCGCGGGCGCGGCCGAGGCCACCCGGATCCTCGACGCGCGCCACACCGTCCCGCTGCACTTCGAGGGCTGGGCGCACTTCACCGAGGGCGGCGACCTGCTCACCAAGGCGTTCGCCGAGGCGGGCCTCACCGACCGGCTCACGCTGCTCACCCTGGGCGAGTCGGCCGTCCTCTGAGCGGCCGGCTCCCATGGGGAACCGGCGCTCAGCGGAAGGCCACGCTCAGCGGAAGGCCACGCTCGGCGGAAGGCCGCGGTCAGGCGGAAGGCCGCGCTCAGGCGGGGACCGGCCTCTCGGCGCGTCCGAGCGGCCGGACCCGCCGGGGCAGCGGGGCGGGCCGGGCGCGCACCGGCTCGTCGGTGTAGGCGTTGAGCGGCAGCCGGGTCAGCTCGCTGAGCCACGGCTCCACGATCGTCCGCTCGGCCGGACCGTTCAGCCCGGCCCGGGACAGGTGTCGCGAGAACCCGTTCACGTACTCCACAACAGCCCCTCTCCGCTCCCCCGCCGAACCGCCCGGCCGAGGGTGTTCCCCCACGTCACAAGGCAGACTCTAGGCGTCGCCTACGACATTTCCGGGGCCGCTCCGAGGGGCCGGAACGAGGCGTCAGAGCCAGCGGGCCACACCGCCGTGGTGCGAGCAGGTGCCGCGCCGGTGGGCGGAGAAGGAGAGCGACCCGTCCCGGCAGACCGCCGTCGCGCCGGACGGGTAGCGCGGTGTTCGCGGCTTCGGCTTCGGGGTCGTCCGGTGCGGACGCGGCGTGGACGGCTTCGGGCGGTGCGCCGACGGCATGGACGGCTTGGGCTTCGACGGTGACGACGGTCGCGGGGGCGGCGTCGTGCCCGTCCGGCCCGGACTCCGGGAGGGGGAGACCGGGGTCGGGGCCGTGCTCGCCGGGGACGTCGCGGACGGCGCGTCCGTCGGGGAGATCGCGGCCTCCGTCTTCGGGACCGCGCCGCAGCCGCCCGCCAGGACGGCGGCGAGCAGGACGCCCGCGAGCGGGACGGCGGCGGCGAACGGGACACCGGTGGGGCGCTTGCGCATGGACCACTTCCTCGGTGCGGGCGTGTCAGGGGAGGACGCCGCTCCGCCCGCACCGGTTCACAAGACGCCCGTTCCGGACATCCCCCCACCTCGCGGCTAGGGCCTGTTTCAAAGGGGCCTCAGCCACGCGCGCGAACGCGTTACCTGCCCGGTGGAGCGATGCCGAAGGCGAGCGGAACCGGGCAGATCGCGAAGCGATGCCGCGTTCGCCCAGGCACGGTCACGAAGCGAGCCGCCAGGCGAGCGCAGTGGGCCGGGACTTTGAAACACGGCCTAGTCCGGGCGAGGGGTGGGGCTTGTCGTGACGGCCCGCAGCAGCGGACGGCTCAGGGCGCTCGCGCCGAGGATGCCGCCGAAGCCGAGGACCACGAACGCCACGAGCGTGAACGCGCCGGACCACCCGAATCCCATCGCGAACGGGGTGGCGAAGAACAGGCCTGTCAGGACCGAGCCGCCGCCCATGACCAGCAGCGGGATGAGGGTCTCCTGGCGGCGGGCCTTGTCGAGCACCTCCAGCGGCGTCCCGGCGAGGCGCAGCATGGCGTAGGTCTGGCGGCGGTCCAGGACGGCGGACGCGCCGGTGATGCCCGCGCTGGTGATCGCGATCAGGAACGAGACGCCGAGGACGGTCAGCGCGCCCGTGCGCAGGTCGCCGAGCAGCCGTCCGGACGCGATGTCGGCGTCCGCCTCGGTGGTCGCGGTGTGGCCGGGGACCAGTCCGGTGAGGGCGGTCCGGGCGCGGTCGACCTCGGCCCGGCCGCCGTCCACGGCGGCCTGGAGGGTGGTGGCGTCCTTCTCCCGGTGCACGGTGACCTTGGCGGGCAGGCCGTGCAGCCGGTCCCGGGCCCGCGCTGCCAGGCCCTCCGCCGACGCGGCGGGCACGGTGATCTCCAGGCGGTCGGCGGAGCCGTGCCCGAGCGCGCCGGACGAGGGGTTCAGCAGCGCCAGGAAGCCCGCGACGAAGCCGGTGAGCGCGACGCCCGCGACGGTGCGCCAGGCCGAGCGCGGATCGTCCACCAGGCGGCGGCCGGCGAGCAGGCGCGCCGGTCCCCGCGCGGTCCCGGCGGCGATCCGGCCGAGCAGCGCGACGATCCACGGACCGACCAGGTTGATGCCGAGGAAGGCCAGCGCGAGGAACACCAGCAGCAGGACCAGGCCGATCCGGCCGAGGGACGTCAGGCTCCCGGCCATCGCGCCGAACACGACCACGATGGCCAGGAAGGCCAGCGGCCGGACGGCGCGCAGCGCGGGCGGCGTCTCGCGGCGGGCGACGCCGAGCGGGCTGACCACGACGCGGCGCAGCCCGGCGACGGCGCTGACCCCGACCAGGACCGGCACGGCGGCGAGGATGAGCGGCGTCCAGACGCCGGGCCACAGGTCGGCGGCGTACCAGGTGCCGCCCGCGATGGTGATCCGCGTGACGGCGGGCAGCGCGGCGGCGAACAGGGCGGTGCCGAGGACGGCCCCGGCGGCGGCCGTCAGCACGGCCTCGGCGGTGGTGATCGCCACGACCTGGCCGGGTGTCGCGCCGACCAGCCGGAGCGCGGCGAGCCGCTGGTCGCGGCGGGCGACGGTGAGCCGGGCCGCGGCCCCGCCGAACACCAGCAGCGGGACGACCATGAGCACCGAGGCGATCGCGGCGAGCACCTGGTAGATGAACGCGTTGGCGGACTGCGAGCCGGTCGCGTAGCGGTCGATGCGGGTCGGGGACTCCACGTTGTCCACGGCCGTGTTCTCGGAGCGGACGGCGGTCATCTCCGGGTCGGACGCGGCGCGTCCGTCCACGGCGACCCGATCGCCCGGGTAGATCGGGAGAGCGTCGTGGTGGGGCAGAGGGTTGTGTGTTAGGTGTTGATGTAGGTGGGGGGCGGGTC
>NZ_JBFAOF010000443.1:0-5631 GCF_040675125.1 Spirillospora sp. NPDC049652
GGCTCCGAGCCCTTCGCGGCGCCTGCGGCGTTCGGCGCGGCCCCCGAGGCCGCCACGCCCGCCGAGGCCCCCGAGCCCGCCCAGGACGACCTCCGGGTCGCCGGCGCGGCCGCACGGCCCGGTGCGGGCGTCGCGGGCGACACCGGCGAACTCCCGCCGTTCGAGCCCGGCCTCGCCGGAGCCGCCGGCTTCCCGGGGGCCACCGAGGTCATCTCGAGCGACGAGCCCGCCGCCGGGCGGGCGCGCCGTCCCCGGCAGGCCCGCAGGAGTGCCGGTCGTCGTCCCGCCTCGGCCCCGGGTTCCGCCCGGTCCGGCTCGTCCGGCCGCGCCGGTGTGAAGATCGCCGCCATGGCGGCGGGCGCGGTCGTCGTCCTCGGCGGCGGCGGCGCCGCGTTCGCCCTCACCGGCTCCGGTTCGGGCTCGGGCAAGAGCGGCGCGAACTCCGACCAGGCGACCGTCGCGGCCGGCCCGGCCAAGCCCGCAATGCCGCCGCTCGACCCGGCGAAGGTCGAGGCGCAGCGCAAGAAGCTGGCGATCGACCGCGCGTCCCGCGCCAACCGCGACGGCGGCGACAAGGTCAAGCTGATGCCCAAGGGCAAGCCCGTCCCGACGCCGACCAAGTCCCCCGACTCGGCGGGCGGCGACAAGGGCGGCAGTGGCGGCGGCGGTGGCCCGAGCGGCGACCCGGTGCCCGCCGGCACCGCCCAGCAGATCGCCAAGTCGATGCTGCCGAGCTACGGCTTCTCCGGCTCCGGGCAGTTCGGCTGCCTGGTCAAGCTGTGGAACAAGGAGAGCGGCTGGAACACCCACGCCGCCAACCCGACGTCCGGCGCCTACGGCATCCCGCAGGCCCTGCCCGGCTCGAAGATGGCGAGCGCCGGCTCCGACTGGCAGAACAGCGCCAGCACCCAGATCAAGTGGGGCCTCGGCTACATCAAGAACCGCTACGGCACCCCCTGCGGCGCCTGGTCCCACAGCCAGTCCGTCGGCTGGTACTGACCCCTGGCCGGACGGCCGACGCTCGACGTCGGCCGTCCGCGCCGAGCAGCCGGTCTCACCGGCGCTGACGGCCGGCCTCCCGGCCGGTCCCAACTCCACAGGACTCGGACGGTCCGCCCGCTCGCGGCCGTCCGGCTGAGGGAAGCCCTCTCCCGTCACGGAGGGAAGGGCCCCTCGGGCGCGCAAGGATCGCGCCCTCCCGGCTGATCCCCCTCTTGAGGATCGGCCTTCCACCTCGGCAGCACGTGCGATCCGTCCCCATGGGGCGGTCCCTCCGCACGGCCTCCGCGTCACCCAGACGCTCCCTGGCGCCCGGTCGCCACGCCCGCATGGACGTGGCCGCGCCGGCCGAGGTGGCCATCCGCCGGACCGACCGGTCCGTCCGGCACGACGAAAGGTCCCCCTTGGCTGTCAAGCCGCTCCGTAGTTCCGCCACGGTCGTCCTCGCCGCGTCCCTCACCTTCGGCGTCGTCGCCGAGGCCGTCCCCGCCCAGGCGGCGGCCCCGACCCGCGCCGCCGTCACGGCGAAGACCTCCGCGCACAAGCCCACCCGGTCCCAGCGCAACAGGGCGATCGCCAAGCCCATGGTCGCCAAGCGCGGCTGGTCCACCCGGCAGTACAAGTGCCTGGTGAAACTCTGGAATCGGGAAAGCCACTGGAATCACAAGGCGGGGAACGCCTCCGGCGCGTACGGCATCCCGCAGGCGCTCCCCGGACGCAAGATGCGCAGCGCCGGCAAGGACTGGCGCACCAACCCGAAGACGCAGATCAAGTGGGGTCTGCGCTACATCAAGGGCCGCTACGGCACCCCGTGCCGCGCCCTCGGGCACTCCAACTCGCGCGGTTGGTACTGACCACTTCGCCCTGATCGGACGCCACGTCCGGTGATGACCGCTTTCGGTGTCTGATCTGTAGGGCTGTGTCGCGTACGGGGCTTGCGTCCCGACGCGGACGCGAGGGGACGGACTCCGGTCCGTCCCCTTTTGTCCGCCCGTTCGGGAAGCGCGCGGCCATGGGTCGGCAAAAGCCCGGTCCGCGCCTCCGGAATCTGCCCGCCTCCCGGCGCGGAACCGGAGCACGCTACGGTCCGTGTCCACTCACCGATGCACCGACACCGTCCGTGACCGGCCGCGCCTGCTCCGCGTCCTGCTCGGCCGTCCGGCGCCCGGCCCGTCCGGCCGGATCCGCGCCGCCGCCCGCCTCGCCGCCGTCGGTGCGGCCACGGCCCTGGTCGCCACGCCGCTGCTCGCCGACCCGGAGCTCACCACCCCGCCCGTCGCCGAGCGTCGCGCCGCCGGCGCCGCCCTCCCCATGAGCGCCGCCGCGGAACGCCCCCTCGGCCGCCGCTTCCACCGCGAACGCCGCGTGCGCCGCAACAAGGCCGTGGCCCGCACCCTCATGAACCGCTTCGGCTGGCGGTCCGCCGCCCAGTTCCGCTGCCTGGAACGGCTCTGGACGCACGAGAGCCACTGGAACGAACGCGCCCACAGCGCCTCGGGCGCCCACGGCATCCCGCAGGCCCTCCCAGGCGCCAAGATGGCCGCCGCCGGCCCCCACTGGCAGTCCGACGTCCAGACCCAGATCCGCTGGGGCCTCCGCTACATCCGAGGCCGCTACGCCACCCCCTGCACCGCCTGGACCCACTGGCGCTCCACCAACTGGTACTGACCCGCAGCCGAGGTGCCGCATCCGAAGCATTCGCCATAAAGGGATTGCGCGAAACTCTACTTTTGGTCCTTCCTCTTATCGGGGCGCTCCGGCCGGCTACCTGATGTCCGAGGCGTGCGCTTGTCAGTCCCCGATGACCTCCTTGTAGGAACGGCCGTCGGAGGTCTTCCAGTTCGCCGGGCCGGAGCCTTTGCCGCCGAACATGACCGCGACGGCGGCGGAGGAGGACTGGAAGACGAGGTCGCGGGCCGCGATCAGAGAGTCGGGATCACCATCATCGGCCAGGTCCTTGGCGCTGATGAGGCTCGCCCGCAGCACGTGGTAGCCCTCATCGTCGGTGAAGCCCTTCGCGTTGTGGCGGACCGCCCGGGAGCCCTTCAGGACCAGCATTGCCTTGCCCGGCAACGCGATCGCCCTCGCGGTCACACCTTTGCTCGTGAGGGAGAAAACGGGAGAAATAGCGTATTCACGGCCATTGATCTTGATCTCATCCATGGCGGGAAATACTAACGGGATGACCGCTCTAGGGGGGCGGCCATGGTCATTGTGAAGATCAACTTGATCGGGGTGCCCGAGGGGCCCGGAGCGGACCTCGAGCGGCGCGTCGCTGAGAACATCCACGAGACGGAAGGCGCCAAGGGGCTGCTGAGTCACGAGCTGCTGCGGTCGACGGACGGGGCCCCTACCTCGGTGACCCGCTGAGGAAGCGAGGAGGACTTCCAGACGTTCGTGGCCGGCGCACCGAAGAGCGTGCGCACGGGCGACTGGGGGGACGCGGCGACCAGCGCGAGGCTGCGCTCCTTCGAGACGATCGAGTGAGCCCGAGCGACGGGGCGCGGCATCCTTCGGCGCCGCGCCCCGCGGTTGGTCAGTTCTGGGGTGGGCGGGTCATGGAAAGGACGTCGAGGGCGGCGTCGAGTTGGGCTTCGGTCAGGTTGCCGTTGTCCAGGTGGCCGCGTTCGATGACGACCTCGCGAATGGTCCTGCGCTCGGCGAGGGCCTGCTTGGCGACCTTCGCGGCCTCCTCGTAGCCGATATAGCGGTTCAGCGGGGTCACGATGGACGGGGACGACTCGGCGTACTCGCGGGCGCGCTCGACGTCGGCCTCGATGCCGTCGATCGTCCGGTCGGCGAGCAGGCGGGACGCGTTCGCCAGCAGGGTGATCGACTCCAGGATGTTCCGCGCGAGCATCGGCAGCATGACGTTCAGCTCGAAGTTGCCGGACGCGCCGCCGAACGCGATCGCGGTGTCGTTGCCGATGACCTGGGCGGCGACCTGCGCGACGGCCTCGGGGACGACCGGGTTGACCTTGCCCGGCATGATCGAGGAGCCGGGCTGCAGGTCGGGCAGGCGGATCTCGGCGAGCCCTGCACGGGGGCCGGAGCCCATCCAGCGCAGGTCGTTGGCGATCTTGGTGAGGGAGACCGCGATGGTCTTGAGCGCGCCGGACGCCTCGACCAGGCCGTCCCGGGCGCCCTGCGCCTCGAAGTGGTCGCGCGCCTCGGTGAGGGGCAGGCCGGTCGCGCGGGAGATCTCCGCGATGACGCGGACGGCGAAGCCGGGCGGGGTGTTGATGCCGGTGCCGACGGCCGTCCCGCCGAGGGGCAGTTCGGCCAGCCGCGGCAGGACGGCCTCCAGCCGCTCGACGCCGTGCCGGACCTGCGCCGCGTAGCCGCCGAACTCCTGGCCGAGGGTGACGGGCGTCGCGTCCATCAGGTGGGTGCGGCCGGACTTCACGACGTCGGCGAACTCGTCCCGCTTGCGCGCGAGCGACGCCTCCAGATGGCGCAGCGCGGGGATCAGGTCGTTCACCACGGCGCCCGTCGCGGCGATGTGGACCGACGACGGGAACACGTCGTTCGACGACTGCGACGCGTTGACGTGGTCGTTCGGGTGGACGTCCCGGCCGAGGCGCTCGGTGGCGAGCGTCGCGACGACCTCGTTGGTGTTCATGTTGGACGACGTGCCCGACCCGGTCTGGAACACGTCGATCGGGAACTGGTCGTTCCACTTGCCGGCGGCGACCTCCAGGGCCGCCTCGCGGACCGCGGCGGCCATGTCCTCGTCCAGGACGCCCAGTTCGGCGTTGACCGCGGCGGCGGCCGCCTTGATCTGGCCGAGGGCGGCGATGTGCGCGGGTTCGAGGCCGCGTCCGGAGATCGGGAAGTTCTCGACGGCGCGCTGCGTCTGCGCCCGCCACTTGGCCTCGGCAGGGACCCGAACCTCGCCCATGGAGTCGTGCTCGATCCGGTAGTCCATGGAAAAGCCACCTCCGCTGTGCCGCGTCCCTGCGGCATATCCGCTGTGAACCGACGCTAACTCTCACCAGTCCGCAGCCTTGGAGGCGGGCCGTCCATTCCCGGACGTGATCGATCAGACAGCGACCCCGGCCCCGCGGTCCCGGGCCAGGGCCGGCGCGTCAGCCTCCCGCGGGCCGGGCCACGTTGTAGGTGCGGCGCTCGCCGGGACGCCCCTCCGGCTTGCGCTGCCCGTTGACCCAGACGTCGCAGGCCGCGGCGTTGCCGACCACGGCCGTCAGTTTCGGCTGGCTGTACTTGCGGGCGTCGCCCTTGGCGAGCGTCTCGTCCGCGATGACGGTCAGCTTGGGAGCCGGGACCGAGACGAAGAGCTTGCAACCGTCCTCGCGCGCGCGCACGAGCAGGGTCGCGGACTCGGCGCCCGACGGCGTCCCGGACGCCGGCCGCTCGCCGCTGGTCTTCGGCGGCCGCGTGGGGGACGGGCCGGGCTTCTCCTTCGTCATCCCGAAGATCAGCGCGGCCGCCCCGATGCCGCAGGACGCGACGGTCGCGCTGACGAGCGCGATCACGACCATGAGCCGGAGGCGCGGCGCGGCGGGCGCCGCGCGCCGGGCCGAGCGCGGCCCGTTGAGGGCGCGTTCCAGCCGGTCGGCGGCGCGGGCGTGGGTGAGCCGGCGCGTGGGGTTCTTCACGAGCAGGCCGTCG
>NZ_JBFAOF010000444.1:0-5631 GCF_040675125.1 Spirillospora sp. NPDC049652
CTCGGGCGCGCGGCCCGCGGCCGAGCCGCCGTGCGGCACCGCGAGCGGCCCGGACGCGCCGGACCGCGGGGCGGGCGCGCCGGGAGCCGGGTGCGGCTCGTCGAGGCCGGGGACGGGCACGCCGCCGGCCTCGTCGCGCATGGCGCGGACGAGGTCGGGGTCCGGGGTGGCGGGGGGCGGGGGCAGCGGGGTGTCGTCGGACGCCTCGTCCTCGGACGCGGCGGGCCGCTCCCCGGGGACCTGCTCGTCACCCGGGGCGCCGGGCAGGGGCTCGGCCGAGGGCGCGGCGTCGGCCTCGTCCACGACCGCCTTGAACGCCTGCGTCACCGAGGGGTCGACGGGCTGCAGCTCGGGGTCGTCGGAGTCGTCCTTGAGGTCGGCGAACCATTCGAGGGTGGCCTCCTCCTCGTGGCTCGCGCCGGACTTGTCGGGGCGCTGCTCGCTCATGCGTTGACCAGTCTCTTGACGATCGAGGTGAAGAAACCGAGGCCGTCGGCGGACGGCCCGGTGAGGGACTCCACGGCGTGCTCGGGGTGCGGCATGAGGCCGACCACGTTGCCGGCCTCGTTGGTGACGCCCGCGATGTCGTTCTGCGAGCCGTTCGGGTTGACGTCGAGGTAGCGCGCCACGATCCGGCCGGAGGCCTCCAGCTCGGCGACCGTTTCGTCGTCGGCGACGTACCGCCCGTCCGCGTTCTTGATCGGGATCACCACCTCCTGGCCGGACCGGTACTCGGTGGTCCAGGCCGTGTCGGCGTTGTCCACGCGCAGCCGCTGGTCGCGGCAGACGAAGTGCAGGCCGGCGTTGGGCAGCAGCGCGCCCGGCAGCAGGTGCGACTCGCAGAGCACCTGGAAGCCGTTGCAGATGCCGAGCACCGGCAGGCCCCCGCGCGCGGCCGCGACCAGTTCGGTCATGATCGGCGCGAACCGGGCGATGGCGCCCGCGCGCAGGTAGTCCCCATAGGAGAACCCTCCTGGCAGCACCACCGCGTCGACCCCCTGGAGGGTGTGGTCGACGTGCCACAGCGAGACCGGTTCGGCTCCCGCGAGCCGGACGGCGCGCGCGGCGTCACGGTCGTCGAGAGAACCTGGGAAGGTGATGACCCCAACCCGGGCAGCGTCCATCTCTTGTCATTCCTCCGAAATGAGGGCGGCCGGGACGGGCGGTTTCCAGCCCGAGGCTGCGGCTGTCGCCGCCGTCGACTCCCGCACGCGCGTCACAATCCCCCCGCGCGTGTCCCAATCTACCCGGCGCTGCGCGCGAGGCGGTGCTCCAGTCGTCGGATCAGCGCCTCGTCCCGCCAGGTCAGCCGCTTGTGCATCTGGACGACGGTGCCCCGGTCGGGAGCGGATTCGATGCTCAATTCGTCGACCAGGGCCCGCATGATCCTAAGTCCGCGTCCTGACTCGCGCAAAGCGTTCGGGGCGAATGGGCCTGAGGCGTCGAAGCGTCCGCCGTCGAAATGCCCGGGCGCGTCGAACGTCCCAGAAGGCTCACAGGTCCCGGCCGAGCCGGGGAGATCGAAAGACGCGGGCGCCCCGGCGGGATCGAAAGACGCGGCGGCCTCGGGGGGCGCGAAGGGGCCGGGGGCCTCGGCGGGGGCGAAGGGCCCGGGGGCGTCGGAGGCGAAGGAGCCTGGGACGCCGGAGGGTGCTGCGGCGACGGTGACCGGGCCCGCGGACGGGGCGGCCGCCGGCCTGGAACCCTGCCCCCGGTCGAGGATCCGCAGCAGGCAGACGCCGCCGGCGACGTGGCCGGCCACCTCGTAATCGGCGGAGTCGCGGGCGTGCTGGACGACGTTCGTGCACGCCTCGGATGTGGCGACGAGGATGTCGGACACGCAGTCCTCGGAGACGCCGAGGCCCCGCAGCGCGTCGCCGACGACGCGTCTGACGACGGGGATGCTCAGGGCCTCGCGGGGCAGCGCGAGGGAGAACTTCATGTCCACCGGGCACCTCGGTCCGTCCTCCGGGAGGTGTCCCCGCCGTGGACGGATTCAGCCCCGGAGCGCGCTCGCTGGCAACATCTCAACTCATGTAAGGCTTCCCCGGTGAAAAGCACCGTAATCGCCAGGGTGTGGGGTCTTTACGTGAACTGCGGATGAGGTGAAGAAAAAGACTGATCGACCCGGCGGAAACCCGCATTGTGGAACGCGCCACATCTGCGGCCCGGCCCGTCCCGACCGTGACGGAACGCCCAGCGGGACGGTTACCGGTCAGACCGGCCGGGACGCCTCGAACGCGCTGCGGACGCCGAGGTCAGCGTGCGCGCCCCGGAACCAGCGGGGGAGGTCAGAGCGCGTGGACCTCGAAGGTCTCGATGACCGGGTTCGCCAGCAGGGTCTCCGCGATCTTGCGGACCTCGGCGAGCGCGGCCTCGTCGGCCGGCCCGTCCAGTTCCAGCTCGAACCGCTTGCCCTGGCGGACGGCCGCCACGCCCTCGAACCCCAGCTGCGGGAGCTTGCGGGCGATCGCCTGGCCCTGCGGGTCCAGGATTTCCGGCTTGAGCATGACGTCGACGACGACGCGCGCCACGGCCGCCCCCCTCATTGATCTGCGCCTACCTACGAAAGTGAAGCGTACGGCACCATGGCAGGGCACATGTCGCAAGGCCCGCCCTCGTCCCCCGGAGCGCCCATGAAGATCGAGGAGTTGTCCCCGTCAGAGCGCAGGCTGTGGGAGGCGTTCCCGCGCGGCGAGGCCGTGGACCTGAGCAACGGCGACCCGACCGTCAGCGACCAGATCGCGCACTGGGGCCCGGACCGGATCGTCCGGGCGGAGGTGCTGGTGGCGCTGCTGCTCGGCGCGGTCGAGCCCGCGCCCGGCCAGGTGCCCGGGGTGCGGCTGACGGGGGCGCGGATCACCGGGTCGCTGAACCTGGGGCACGCGCAGGTGTCGGTGCCGCTGGCGCTGACCGGCTGCGTTTTCGACGAGGCGCCGCACCTGTACTGGGCGCAGATGAACAGCGTCCACCTGATGCGCTGCCGGCTGCCGGGGCTGGTCGCGTCCGGCACGCGGATCGACGGGCACCTGTGGTTGGAGGGCAGCCGCGTCCACGGCGGACTGTGGCTGGACGGGGCGCACATCAGCGGCATCCTCAACATGTCCGGGGTGTACCTGACCAACCCGCAGGGGGACGCGCTGCTCGCCGACCGGATGCTGGTGGACGCCAACGTCTACTGCGACCGGGGCTTCACGGCCCAGGGCGAGGTGCGGCTGCCGGGCGCCCGCGTCGGCGGCCAGCTCATCTTCCGGGAGGCGCGGCTGCACAACCCGGGCGGCGTCGCCCTCTACGCGTCCCGGCTGGACGTCGCGGCGAACGTGTTCTGCGACGGCGGCTTCTCGGCGCAGGGCGAGCTGCGGATGCGCGGCGCGCGCGTCGGCGGCTACCTGTCGTTCGTGGGCGCGGAGCTGTCCCACCCGTCCGGGACGGCCCTGAACGCCGACGACCTGGGCGTCGAGACGGACGTCTACTGCTCCGAGGGCTTCTCCGCCGACGGGACGGTGTCGTTCGCCGGGGCGCGCATCACCGGCCAGCTCAGCCTGCGCGGCGCGCGCCTGGGCGTCGGCGAGGGGACGGCGCTCAGCCTCCAGCGCCTGCAGGCCGAGGAGGTCCTGCTGCGGCCGACCGAACCCGTCCGGGGCACGGTCGACTTCTCGTACGCGAAGATCAGCCTGTTCCGGGACGACCCGGCGACCTGGCCCGAGCGCCTCCAGCTGGACGGCTTCCAGTACGACAACCTCGACCCGGCCCTCAACGCGCGCCAGCGCCTGGACTGGCTGCACCGCGACTCCGACGGCTACGCCCCGCAGCCCTACGAACGCCTCGCCACCGCGTACCGGACGCTCGGCCTCGACGCCGACGGGCGCACCGTCCTGCTCGCCAAGTCCCGCGACCGGCGCGCCTCGCAGGGCCCGGCGCGCAAGGCGATCGGCTGGCTGCAGGAGATCCTGGTCGGCTACGGGTACCTGCCGTTCCGCGCGGCGTCCTGGCTGATCGGCCTGATCATCTTCGGCTCGGTCTACTTCCACTTCCGGCACCCGCACGCCCTGGACACCGGCCAGAACCCGCACTTCAACTCGTTCTGGTACACGATCGACCTCATCCTGCCGATCGGGAACGTCGGCCTGACCACGGTGTACGCGCCGAAGGGCGGCGACCAGTGGGTCGCCTACACGATCTCCATGCTCGGGCTCATCCTCGGCTTCACCGCCGCCGCCGGCATCACCCGCGCGCTGTCCCGGGAGTGACGATCTTCGCGTGGCGCTCCCGCCACGCATAGTGACCGCATCCGGACAATCCCGGGCGGGACGGGAGGCCGGGCGGGCACCATCCTCCCCTAGTCGCACGTGTCGTCACGGCCCGGCGATCCGTCCCATCCGTCCCTGGGGAGCGGTCTGATGCGGGATTTCAACGTGGTGACGCTCGGCGAGCCCGACTCCGGCAAGACGGTCTTCATGGCCGCCATGCACGAGATGCTCGGCAACAGGGCCGTGGACGACAGCACCCACCGGGTGTTCGTGCGGGCGCCGATGGGGACGCGGTCCAGCCTGGTCAAGACGTACGCGCGGATCGTGAACCCCGACCTCGACTGGGACCCCGGCACCGACCGGAAGGTGTACCAGGAGGTCCCGTTCACCGTCGTCGCGCGCGGGCTCGACCAGACGCTCGCCGACCTGTTCCGGGTCCGCTACGTCGACTACTCCGGTGAGCGGATCACCACCGAGTGGATGGACGAGAAGCAGCGGCGCTTCGAACGGCACCTGCGCGAGGCGCACGGCGTGCTCGTCGCCCTCGACGGCGCGAAGGTGCTGTCGCTGCTGGACCGGCAGGAGCTCGGCCGCCGCTACCTGTACGAGGACCTGAAGATGGTGCTCGGCGCGGTGCGCGAGACCACCGCCCGCGCGCCGGTGCACTTCATGATCACCAAGTGGGACCTGTTCGAGCGCCGCCGGCTCGGGCTCGGCTTCGTCAAGGGCGAGCTGCTGAAGGCCAGCGACGACCTCGCCGGGGTCGTCGGCAGCAGGCTCCGCTCGGCCAGCCCGACCGCCACGATGCGGCTGATCCCGGTCAGCTCGCTCGGCCGCGACTTCGTCCGCCCCGAGCCGTCCGAGGACGGCTACCTGCGGATGTTCAAGACCAGCGGCCGGGTGCGCCAGCTCAACGTGGACGTCCCGCTGCTGTCGCTGCTGCCCGACTTCTACTCCCAGTACATGGAGGAGCTCGGCGCGGGCGGGCGGACCGGGTTCAAGCGCGTGCTGCGCCGCTGGCACAAGCGCGCCGGCGAGGTCTTCCCGCCGGTCGCGCGGGCGGCGGGCGACGTGACCGCCGAGCGGCTCACCGAGGGCAAGGAACTGGAGTCCTACGTCGAGCGCATCCTGCTGAAGTCGCTGGTGGACGGCCTGATGTCCCGGTTCGGCAGGCGGCCCGACCGGCTGGACGTGCGGCCCGAGGTCGTCCGCGGCCTCCCGAACAACGTCCAGCTCGCCGTGCAGGCCGCCGTCCAGCACATGGCGCTGCGGCTGGAGGCGTTCGAGCAGACCTACCCGGAGTCCGAGCTCACCCTCGCCGACCTGGACGACCTCGCCCGGACCATGGAGCCCGAGTGAGCGGCGGCTCCGGGGCGCCCGC
>NZ_JBFAOF010000445.1:0-5625 GCF_040675125.1 Spirillospora sp. NPDC049652
CTCGCCGCCCAGCGCGCCCTCCGAGCCGCGCAGCGCGCCCCTCGATCCGCCCGGCGCGTCCCTCCGGCCGCGCGGCGAGCCTTCCCGGCCGCCTGGCGCGCCCTCCCAGCCGCCTAGTGCGCCTGTCGATGCCAGCGAGCCGCCGCCCGCCGTCCCGCCGCTCAGAAGCGAGCTGGTCTGGCCCGACGCGTCAGCGCCGATCAGGCCGGCGGCCACCGAACCCGTCCGCCCGGACGGCCCGACCATGAAGCTCCCGCCCGAGTTCTCGCACCCCAGTGACCCGGAAACGCCTGCCCCGCCGCGGGGCCGTCACCGCCACCCGGAATTCCCGGAACCCGCACCGCCGCAGCACGATCCCGCGCGGACGACCAGCCCGAGCCCGGCCATGCCGAACCGGGAGGCGTACCGGCAGCCTGACGCCCCTCGTCCGGCCTTCGGAGCAGAGCACCCGTTCACCGGCGCATTCGAGGGCGATGTGTCCGAGTCGGCCGGACCTGCGGCCGACAACCTCCTCCCTCCCGAGACCTCAGCACCCTTCAGATCGCCCCAGGCCCCCGCCCCGGATTGGCCGGAGCCTGCCGGCCCGACGCGCAGGGACGTGCTGCGTGCCGCCGACCCGCAGCCCATGACGGCCTCGAACGGTGAGCCTCCTCGGCCCAACGCCCCACAGGCCGCCGAGCCGCCGTTCCGTGAAACTCCGCTGGCACAGCCGCAGAGCGTTGTCCCGCCGCGTGAGGAGATCCTCACCGGCTCGCCGGAGCTGTTCGGTCAGCCGAACCGCGAGCCTCACTGCCCGACCGAGTCGAACGCGGATGTCCTGCAGCGCAACGGCTCGCCCGCGGAAGCCTTCGGCCCGCCAGACGGTGGGACCCGCCGATCAACGACGCCGGGTGCGGATGTCCCGCTGGCAAACGGCGCGCTCCCGGAGCTCGGGCCGCGACTTGGTGAGGTTCGCCGGAAAGACGTGCCGGACGCGGACGTGCCGTCGCGAAGCGGCGCGGCCTCGGAGGACTTCGGTCCGCCGAGCGGTGAGGTTCGCCGAGCGGACAGTCCGGGCGCACATGTTTCGCCGTCGAGCAGTGGGCTCTCGGAGGTCTTCGGTCCGCTGGACGGTGAGCTGCGCCGCCCGGCCGAGCCGGGCGCGGATGTGCCGCTGGCAAACGGCGCTCCTTCGGAGTTCCGGCCGCGGGATGGCGAGGTTCGCCGGGCGGACGTGCCGGACGCGGACGTGCCGTCGCGAAGCGGCGCGCCCTTGGAGGACTTCGGTCCGCCGGACGGTGAGATTCGCCGGGCGGACGATCCAGGCGCACATGTTTCGCCGTCAAGCAGCGCGCTCTCGGAGGTCTTGGGGCCGCGGGACGGTGAGCTGCGCCGCCCGGCTGAGCCGGACGCGGATGCCCTGTCGCGGAGCGCTTCGCCCTCGGAGGTCGTTGGGCCGCCAGGGGGGGAGGCCCGCCGCGCGGACGTGGCGGGTGCGGAGGTGCCGTCGCGGGGCGGCTCGCCCTTGGCGGACTTTTGGCCGTCTGGGGGAGAGGTTCGTCGAGGGGACGAGGCGGGGGTGGATGTCTCGTCGGGAAGCGGCTTGCGGCAGGAAGACGAGACGGCCGCGAGTTCGCAGGAGTCCGCGGACGACGGGCGGTCCCTGGACATGGGGCGCGATCGTGCGGGTGGTCAGGGGGAGACGCGGACGCATCCGGGTGGCCTGGCGCGGGGTGACGGCGCTCGGGTGCGGGTTCCGGAGCCCACGCGGCCGCCGGAGGGCGGGGACGTCCGTGTGGGCGGAGCGGACGGCGTCCGGGAGGCGCGGGCCGTCGGCGGATCGCGGGACGAGGCGGACGGAGGCGGTCCGCTGGAGTGGGCCGAGTTGGCCCGTCCGGTGGCGTGGGCGAAGACCGACCCCAAAGCGCCGCCGCCGTCGCGGGCGCGGGAGGTGGCCGCGACGCTGGGTGTGGTCGCCGTGATCGTCGCGGCCGTTCCGGCGGCGGTGCTCGTGCTGCCGGACACCTCCGCCAACGTGGTCGACCAGGCGGCGCGTTCGCTCGGGCTGGACTCGGATGGCGTCGCCGGGTTGCTCCGCGCCACGGGGCTGAGCGTTCCGGTGCTGCTGGGCGCGGTGCCGGTCGGCGCGGTCGCGGCGCGGCGGTTCGGGGCGCGGTGGGTGCTGGCCCTGGGCGTCGCGCTGCTGGTGGCGGGGTTGCTCGCCGTCATCCGCGTCGACTCGGTCCCGCTCGCCGGGGGCGTCCGCGCCGTGCAGGGGTTGGGGGCGGGCCTGATCCTGCCCGCCACGCTCGTCCTCGCGTGGGAGCGCGGCGGACGCCTCGCCGCCTCGCTCTGGTCGGGCGCGCTCGTCGCGTCCCTGATCGGTGCGATGCCGCTCGCCCTGGCCCGCGTCCCGCTGCCGAACGGCGGGCCCGGCGCGGAGCAGGTCGCCGACTGGCGCGCGGCGCTCGCGCCGTTCCCGTGGTGCGCCGCCGCGCTCGTGGTCGTCCTGCCGTTCTGCCTGGTCATGCGCGGGCGACGCGGACGGCTTCCGGCCCTGCGACACACTGAGCGCGGCCAGCTCGCCCTGCCGCTGGCCCCGGCCGTGGGGTTCGCGTTCATCGCGGTCGTGACGACCTTCGGCTGGTCCCCGGGCGGACGGCTCGTCCTCGCCGTGCTGGCGCTGCTCGGCCTGGCCGGGCTGGCGTTCGTCGGCAGCCGGGACGCGACGGCGGGCAGCCCGCTCGGCGCGGCCGTCGTCCTGGTCACCACCGGACTGCTCACCTATCCGGTCGCCGCGCCGCTCGCCGGGATCGCCGCGGTCGCCGCCCGCAACGGCGACGGCGCGTCCTACCGCACCTACCTGCCGTTCGCCGCCGGGGCCGCGGCCGCGCTGGCCGCGACCGTGATCGCCGCCCGGCTCCCGCGCGACACCGCGCGCGTCGCGGTGCTCGCCGGGCACGCGCTGATCGTCTTCGCGACGCTGCCGGCGCTCTTCGCCGCCGCCGCGCACGTCCCGGACGCCGCGCACCTCCCGGCCGTCGCGACCGTCTCGATGACCGCGCTCGGCGCGGGCGCGGGGCTCGCGCTCGCCGTGTCCCTGCGCTTCGCGGGCGTCGCCGCCGCGCTGTTCGGGCTCGCGCTGTGCTTCCCCGCCGTCCTCACCGGCCAGCTCGTGGTGCTGTCGCTGCAGGCGGGATGGCTGGAGCCCGCGCCGACGACCGCCGAGGCCCAGCTCGCCGCGCTGGCCGACGGCTACCGGGCCTGGCTCGGCGCGGCGGCGGTCCTCACCGTCCTGCTGGCCGTCGTCGGACGGGCCGCCGCGCCCGGCCGCGGGGGGCCGCGCGCCGCCCGCCGGGAACCTGAGCAGAGCGAGCGCCTCGGTACAGTTAGCACTGGGCGGTGAGCACTGGCGTTATGCCCGGCGCGGCCGCGCCACTGACGATCCCGTTTTCCCTGAGGAGAAACTCCGTGTCCGAGCGCACTCTTGTCCTGGTCAAGCCCGACGGCGTCCGCCGCGGCGTGGTGGGCGAGGTCATCTCGCGGATCGAGCGCAAGGGCCTGAAGCTCGTGGCGCTGGAGCTCAAGCACCTCGCGCGCGAGACCGCCGAGGCGCACTACGAGGAGCACAGCGAGAAGCCGTTCTTCGGCGACCTGGTCGACTTCATCACCGGCGGCCCGCTGGTCGCGATGGTCGTCGAGGGCCCGCGCGCCATCGAGGCGTTCCGCGCCCTGGCCGGCGCCACCGACCCGGTCTCGGCCGCGCCCGGCACCATCCGCGGCGACTTCGCCCTGGAGATCGGCGAGAACATCGTGCACGGCTCCGACTCGACCTACTCGGCCGACCGCGAGATCAAGCTGTTCTTCCCCGAGCTGGGCTGACCTCCTCCCCGCCCCGGGTCGGTCTCCTTCCCGGCCTTGGCCGACCTCTTCACCGAGCCGAGCCGAGGCGAGCCAGGCTGACCGGCCCGAGCGGAACGCCGGCCTCCGGGCACGTCGCGCACCGACCGCCGACACGCCCACCTGTGCCCCGGCGCGCCCCGCGCGCCGGGGCACAGCCGCATCCACCCGAGGCGCAGCCGCATCGACTCAGGACGCGGTCCCATCCAAGTGGGGCGTCGTTCGCTTGCGGCCTCGTCCGCAGGTCGCGACGGGCGGGGAAGCGCCCATGCCGAGCGAGGCGGGCGGCGTTTCGGGCGGACGGGACGCGGGTAGACACGCGGGTCCGAATGATTCGGACGCGCAGGTGTTTTTCGCGTAACGTGCCTGGTCACGGTGCGGAAATGGGCGTCGGCCCACCGGAGGGGCGACCGCCCGGCGCTGCGTGGGCACGTTACGATGGGTGCGCCGCTCTGCACGCCCGACAAGCATGAAGGGCTCCCTTTCTTCATGGGTAACAAGCTGTCGTTCCTTGGCCGTGACATGGCGGTCGATCTTGGCACCGCCAACACGCTGGTGTACGTGCGAGGGCGCGGCATCGTGCTGAACGAGCCGTCCGTGGTGGCGATCAACACCAACACGGGCAAGATCGTCGCGGTCGGCATCGAGGCCAAGCGGATGATCGGCCGCACCCCGGGCAACATCGTCGCGGTCCGCCCGCTCAAGGACGGCGTCATCGCCGACTTCGACGTCACCGAGCGCATGCTGCGCTACTTCATCCAGAAGGTGCACAAGCGGCGGCACTTCGCCAAGCCGCGCATCGTGGTGGCGGTGCCGTCCGGGATCACCGGGGTGGAGCAGCGCGCGGTCAAGGAGGCCGGCTACCAGGCCGGGGCCCGCCGCGTGTACATCATCGAGGAGCCCATGGCCGCCGCGATCGGCGCCGGGCTGCCCGTCTACGAGCCCACCGGCAACATGGTCGTCGACATCGGGGGCGGCACCACCGAGGTCGCCATCATCTCCCTCGGCGGCATCGTGACCAGCCAGTCCGTCCGCGTCGGCGGGGACGAGCTCGACCAGGCCATCATCAGCTTCTCCAAGAAGGAGTACTCGCTGATGCTCGGCGAGCGCACCGCCGAGGAGATCAAGATGGCGATCGGCTCGGCCTACCCCGGCCCGGACGAGGAGCCGAACGCCGAGATCCGCGGCCGCGACCTGGTGTCCGGGCTGCCGAAGACGGTGGTGATCTCCTCCGAGGAGGTGCGCCGCGCGATCGAGGAGCCGGTCAACGCGATCGTGGACGCGGTGAAGACCACGCTCGACAAGTGCCCGCCCGAGCTGTCCGGCGACATCATGGACCGCGGCATCGCCCTCACCGGCGGCGGCGCGCTGCTCAAGCACCTGGACGAGCGGATCCGGGAGGAGACCGGGATGCCGATCCACCTGGTGGACAATCCGCTCGACTCGGTCGTACTGGGCACCGGCAAGACCGTCGAGGACTTCGACTCGCTGCGCCAGGTGCTGGTACCGGAGTCGCGGCACTGATCTCCTAGGACGATGGGACGGGAGGTCCGCGGGTGAACGACACCCGACGCAGCCGCACGGTGCTGGGGGCGCTGCTGGTGGTGGCGCTCATCATGATCACGGTCGACTACCGCGGCGGTGACTCCTCACCGCTGCGCGCCCTGCGCGGTCTGGGCGAGGCGGTCTTCGGCCCGGTCGAGCGCACCTCGGCCGCCGTGGTGCGGCCGGTGGGCAACGCCGTCG
>NZ_JBFAOF010000446.1:0-5619 GCF_040675125.1 Spirillospora sp. NPDC049652
GGCGCGCTCGGCGAGGTCGGCGAGCCGGACCAGCTCGGCCGCCAGGTCGCGCAGCGGCCCGGGCCGCAGCGCGTAGATGCGGCGCTGCCCGACCCGGCTGGAGCTGACGAGCCCGGCGCGTTCGAGGGTCTGCAGGTGCTTGGTGGTCTGCGGCTGCCGAGCCCCGGCGAGACGGGCCAGGACGCCGACCGGACGCGGCCGGTCGGCGAGCAGGCTCACCAGGCGAAGGCGGGCCGGATCGGCCAGCGCGGAGACGAGTACGTCCATGCCCATGAGTATTCTCCACAACGAATATTCGTGTCAAGGAATATGTAGACCTCGCCTCCGGCGTACGGCGGCCAGGGCCCCGCCTCGGCAGGGCCTGCGGCCACCCGGGGCAGGACGCCCCCACCGCGCCCCACCCGCACGGCATGATCACGTGTGGGAGACTGGCGCGTTCGACCGAGAGCCACACCCCCGGGGGTCCCGACCATGGCCGTTGTACGGATCACGCGCCCCAACGCGCGCTTCCAGCAATGGGAGGCGCTGCTGCGCAACCAGAACAAGCGCCAGCGCGCCGGGGAGTTCCTCCTCCAGGGCGTCCGGCCCATCACCCTGGCCGTCGAACACCACTGGCCCGTCCACGCGGTGATCTACGACGCCGACCGGCCGCTGTCACGCTGGGCCGCCGGCATCCTCGAACGCGCCGGAGGCGACCACATCGCCATGTCCCCCGACCTGCTGCTCCAGCTCAGCGGCAAGGACCAGCAGGCCCCCGAACTCGTCGCCGTCGTCGAACTCCCCGCCGACGACCTCACCCGCATCCCCGTCACCCCCGACTTCCTCGGCGCGGTGTTCGACCGCCCCACCGGCCCCGGCAACATCGGCACCCTCATCCGGTCCCTGGACGCCTTCGGCGGCGCCGGACTCATCGTCACCGGCCACGCCGCCGACCCCTACGACCCCAAAGCCGTCCGCGCCTCCACCGGATCCCTGCTGGCCCTGCCCGTCGTCCGCGTCCGCTCCCACCGCGACGTCCTGGACTGGACCGGCGGCCTGAGCGCCGAAGGCCGCCCCGTCCAGATCGTCGGAACCGACGAGAACGGCACCGTCGACATCGCCGACGTCGACCTCACCCGCCCCACCCTCCTGGTGATCGGGAACGAGACCGCCGGCCTCAGCGCCGGCTGGCGCGACGGCTGCGACATCATGGCGCGCATCCCCATCGGCGGCGCCGCCAGCTCCCTCAACGCCGCCAACGCCGCCACCGTCGCGCTCTACGAGGCCACCCGCCAACGCACCCGCCGCCCCTGACCCCACACCTACCACCAGGACCGCCCGCCGACCCGCACCGAATCCCCTGGCGACCTGGCACGCCATGCGCTCCCCCCTACTGGGACGTCGAGGTCCGTGTCCTGACCGAGCGCGGAAGGGGCCCCGCGGCCTGCCCCGAGCTTTTCGCCCAGCTACCGCTCTGGCGGTTCGTCCTCACCACCGCGGACGCCCGCTCACCGATGGACCTGCCCAGCGCCCTTCGGACAAGTACGGGTGTAACGACCGCCGACGAGAGGTCAGCAGATGCCCCGTCTGGGCTGGGCCACCAGACAAACACGGCCACCGGACTCCGCCACCGACCACCCACCGGAAATGCGACCGGAGCTCCCGGCCGACGCCGCGGTGATCGCAGACTCACAACACGACCCCGAACGCTTCGCGCTGCCGTTCCACCGCCACGCCCAAGCCATCGGACGCTACGTCACGCGACGCCTGGGCCCCGAACCGGCCGAGGACATCGTGGCGGAGACCTTCCTGATCGCGTTCCGCGAACGCGGCCGCTACGACACCGCCTGCTGCGAGCCCTGGCCCGCACCGGCGCCGACCCCGCCACCGAATCCTTCTCCGACGCCGCCGACGCACGACTCAGCGCCGGCGCGGCAGGCCGCGGACTCGCGGCGGCGATCGCCGGACTGCCCGCGGCCCAACGCGACGTGCTCCTCCTGGTCGCCTGGGCCGGACTCACCTACGACGAGGCCGGCCGGGCACTGAACATCCCAGCCGGAACCGTCCGCTCACGCATGAACCGCGTCCGCAGGCCGACGCGCTCATGGAGCGGGCCGCGCTCACGGCCTTGCACACACCGGTGGCGGCTCCGCGGGCCGACCAGTACATCTACCAGCAGAGCGTCGAGAAGCTGCGGCCCGGCGGCCGCCCCTACCTGCGGTACCGCAGCGAGTGGCTCTCGGTGGACGGGTCCAGGACGGGGCTCATCAGGGAACGGAACGCCGTCCCCGCCGGCATTGCCGCGCCGGAGAAGGACCAGATGCGGCCGGACGGCGAAGAGGTCCTGCGGGCATGCGGCCCGGTTCCCCTGCTGAAACGCCCCTACATGAGCGCCCTGCCGTCCAAGCCGGACGAGGTGCTGGTGCTGCTGGCAGAGCGCGCGGGCGACGGCGACCGGGGCGAGCGGCTGTGGAACACCGCCACGGACGTGATCGGCGCGAGCATGGCCCCCGCCGCCAGGTCGGCGTTCTACCGGGCGCTGGCCAAGATCCCCGGCGTCGGCGTCGCCCAGGACGCGGTGGACGCCTCGGGCAGGCACGGAGTGGCGCTCACCAGGTCCTCCGACGGGACCCGGGAGGAGCTGATCTTCGACCGGACCGGCTACGTCTTCCTCGGCGAACGCGTCCTCGACCGGCACGGCAACGAGATCTCGTCCACGTCCGTCGCCAGGCCCACCGTCGCGGACGACGCGCCCGCTCCCCGTCCCGGAGCCGCTCCAGGCAACTGCTGAGACCAAAACGCTTCCTCGAACGACAGTCTCCGACCTCAAATGCGCGTCGCCGCTTCCCCGCGGCGACGCGCTGCTGCTCATGGCTGCGGGTTGTCGAGTGATAGGAGAGGGTATGCAATCAACTGATGCCCTTTACGAAGTAAGGTACGAGCCGGAGTGGGAGAGTCTCCTTCTGGGAGCCGCCATAATCTGGTGGGTGCGGCCAAGCAGCTCCTATGCCTTCCTCGACCACCCCGGTCCCCTCGCCTTCGCCCATCGCGGCGGCGCCGGCGGACGTCCCGAGAACTCCATGGCGGCCTTCCAGCGCGCCGTCGACCTCGGCTACCGCTACCTGGAGACCGACGCGCACGCGACCGCCGACGGCGTCGTGATCGCCTTCCACGACCGGACCCTGGACCGCGTCACCGACCGCAGGGGAACCGTCGGGGCACTCCCCTACTCCGAGGTCGCCCGCGCCCGCATCCACGGAACCGAGCCCATCCCCCGCCTGGAGGACCTCATCGGCTCGTTCCCGGACGCCCGCTTCAACATCGACCTGAAGGAGGCCTCCGTCATCGGCCCCCTCGCCCGCGTCCTGCACCGGACCGCCGCCTGGGACCGGGTCTGCCTGACGTCCTTCTCCACCCGCCGCCTCACCCAGATGCGCGCCCGGCTGCCGCTGTTCACCGACCGGGACGTCTGCACCTCGCTCGGGCCGCGCGGGGTGATGGCCCTGCGCGCCAAGTCCTACGGCGGCCCGACCGCCAAACTCGTCCGGCTCGCCTCGACCGGTGTCGCCTGCGCACAGGTCCCCTACGGCCTCGGCCCGGTCCCCTTCGTCACCGAGGCGTTCATCGCCAAGGCCCACGACCTCGGCCTGAAGGTCCACGCCTGGACGGTCAACGACCCCGCCGCCATGGAACGCCTCATCGACATCGGCATCGACGGGATCATGACCGACGACCTGGTCGCCCTCCGCCACGTCCTGTCCGCCCGCGGCCTCTGGTCCCACTAGCCGCCGCGCCCCGGCGAACGCCGGCGTCAGGGGTCGGCCGGGAGGTCGACCCACTCCAGTGCCCATCGGTTGAGGTCGAGCAGGACGCCGCCGAGCGCGGCGCCCTTCTCGGTCAGCCGGTACTCGATCCGCACCGGGGTCTCGGGCTGGACGCTGCGCTCGATGAGGCCGTCGGCCTCCAGGTCCTTCAGCCGCTGTGACAGCAGCTTGTGGGTCATGTCCGGCACGGCCGCCGCGATGTCGCTGAACCGGGTGGCGCCGGCGAGCAGCGCGCGCAGCACCGTCGCGGCCCACCGGCGGCCGATCATGTCCATCGCCGCGGCGTAGTACGGGCAGTACGGCCGGAGGTGTTCGAGGTCCAGCTCGCCATGTGACATGATCCACATCCCGGTCTTCTATCTTTAAGATACTTTCCATCGAAAGGATACCAAAGGACCTGATCCGAGGAGTTGGCCATGCCCGAGTCGAGTACGGCGGCACTGTCGTACGAGGTGTTCGTGTCCGAGCCGATCCCCACCACCGGCACGCTGCCGACCGGGGAGGCGCAGTGGTGGTCGCCGATCTCCACCACCCTTGTCTCCGGCGCCGCCGAGGCCGTCCTGGTCGACCCGCCGCTCACCGTCGAGCAGACCCGCCGGGTCGGTGACCGGGTCGAACGCTCCGGCAAGCGGCTGACCCACATCTACATCACCCACGGCCACGGCGATCACTGGTTCGGCGCGGCACTGCTGGCCGAGCGCTTCCCCGGGGTGGCGGTCCACGCCACCGAGGGCACCCTCCGGCTCATGCGCGCCTCGGTGACCGGACGGCGGAAGGCGTTCTGGGACGGCCTGTTCCCCGGCCTGCTCCCCGACGTCCAGGTGTCGGCGCAGGTGCTGCCGGCCGGCGGTCTCACCCTGGAGGGGCACCGGCTGGAGGTGATCGAGGTCGGGCACAGCGACTGCGATGACTCCACGGTGCTGCACGTGCCGGCGCTCGGGCTGGTCGTCGCCGGTGACGTCGCCTACAACAACGTGCACCAGTACCTCGCCGACGGCGGGCTCGACGGCGGCATCGACGCCTGGCTCCGCGCCCTCGACACGGTACGCGCGCTGCGTCCGGCCGCCGTGGTCGCCGGCCACAAGGACGCCACCCGCGCCGACGACCCGCGCATCCTCGACGAGACCGCCGAATACCTGCGCACCGCCCAGCAGGTGCTCGCCGGGAAGCCCACCGCGCGGACGTTCTTCGACGAGATGACCCGCCACTATCCGGACCGGCTCAACCCCGGCACCGTCTGGCTCAACGCGCAAAGGCTGGCCTGATGCGCGCCGTACGCTTCCACGAGTTCGGCGGACGGGACGCCCTCAGGATCGACCACCTGCCCGAGCCGGAACCGGACGCCGACAGCGTGGTGATCCGGATCGTCCGTGCCGGTGTCGGCCCTCTCGACGACAAGGTCCGTGCCGGTGTCCTGCCCCCGTCGATGCGCAAACCGCTGCCGCTGGTGCCCGGCGCCAGCGCCGTCGGCCGTGTGGCGGACCCCGGGTCGTCCGGATACGCGCCCGGTACGCGCGTCCTGCTGTGCGGCTGGGGCTACGGGACGACACGCGACGGCACCTGGCGGGAGCTCGCGGCCGTCCCTCCAGATCACCTCGTCCCCATTCCCGACGACGTGAGCGACGACGACGCCGCGGGACTGGTGGCCGGAGCCGGGTATCTGACCGCCTGGCTGGCACTCACCAAGACCGCCCGGCTGCGGTCTGGCCAGGTCGTCCTCGCACCCGGAATCCACGGCGCGGTCGCCCACGCCGTCTCCCAGGCGGCTCCGCTCCTCGGCGCCTCGCAGGTCATCTCCACCGCCCGCGGCGCCGAC
>NZ_JBFAOF010000447.1:0-5615 GCF_040675125.1 Spirillospora sp. NPDC049652
GTCGCCCTGGTTCAGCCGGTTGCGCACGTCCCGGACGGTCTCGGGCGAGATGCCGACGGCGCGCGCGACCTGCCGCAGCGACAGCCCCGGCTCCTTGCGGATCAGCTCGGCGGCCTGCCGCCGGCCCTCCACCCCGTTGACCGGGCGGGCCCGGCCGTCCTGGCCGATCCGCACGTCGGCGGTGCCGCGGGTGCGGCGGCGGATCTCGGCGACCGTGCCCGGCGCGATCCCGGTGGCCGAGGCGATCCGGCGGTCCGACCACTGCGGGTGGGAGGCGATGATCCGCTCGGCGGCGCTCTTGCGGTCGGCCAGCGACAGCGGCAGCCCGTGCGCGATGTTGTGCTGGACCGCGACGACGAACGCGTCGGCCGCGTCGCCGTCGAAGAACCGGACCGGGATCCGGTCGTCGCCGCGCAGCCGCGCGGCCCTCAGCCGGTGCATTCCGTCGATGACGTTCATCGTGGCGCGGTGCACCAGAATGGGCGGCAGTTCGTCCTGCACCGCCGCCAGCGCCTCGACGTGGTCGGGGTCCTCCCCCAGCACGCGCGGCGAGTCCCTGGTGGACAGCGCCGCTATCTCCACCCGCACCACCGTCTTCTCCTCGTCGATCTCCATGCATTCCTGCCCTGAATTCACTTCAGCTCCCGTGGCAAGCATCCATCGAATCGCAGGCCGCCAGGCCCGAGATAATTCGCGCTTTCCCCTCCACCGCTGCAAATCGCTATTGTTTAGCGATCAATTTGAATGGCGAGATTCACCATAACAGCGCATGTCGGAAGCGCATACCCCCTACGATCCCCAGAGCGCGCGCGAATTAAGGACAGGATATTCTTGGAGTTCCGGACCGCCTGATTTCCACCCCTGCGAGGGGTGGTCCACTCGCTGACCTGGGCTGCACCCGCACGCCGCCCTCCTCCCCCTAAGCCCATAGGGGGGAGGGCCCGATCACCTCGATTCCCTCTCCGGCCGGCGCGGGCGCGCCGGGCCGAAATGGCGTCGTGATCCCGAAACCGTCACTTTTTCAATTACCAAACGGCCAGTCGAGTCACCGGGCCGGCCGCGCCGTCCGGCGCGGGCGGACCCGCCAGGTCAGGACGGTGCAGGCGACGTAGAAGGCCGCCAGGACCAGCAGCGCGGGAGTGATGCCGCCGGTCCGCTCCAGCGAGACCCGGAACACCTGCTGGACCAGGACGCCGCCCGCCGCGCCGACCGCCGACACGATGCCGATCGCGGCCGCGGCCGCCCGCCGCCCCTGGCCCGCCCCGGCCACGCCTCCCGGCACCCCTACCGCCGGCCCGGCCCCCTCCCCCGAGGCCGTGCCCTCCACCGATGCCGTGCCATCGTCCGAGGCCGTGCCCCGCACCCGGAAGAGCACGGGGATCATCTTGTACGTCGAGCCGTTGCCGACACCCGTCGCGACGAAGACGAACAGGAACGCGCCCAGGAACAGCGGCCACGACCCGGTCCGCGCCGCCTGCGCTACCGCCGCGACACCCGCTCCCATCAGCGGGAACATCACGACCGTGACGCGCGCGCCGCCGAACCGGTCGGCCAGCCACCCGCCGAGCGGACGCGCCAGCGACCCGGCGAACGCCCCCAGCCAGACCACGTGCGCGCCGTCCACGTCTGGGAACCGGCTCTTCACCAGCACCCCGAACGTGAAGCTGAACCCGATGAACGACCCGAACGTCCCGACGTACAGCACCGACATCACCACGGTCCGCGCGTCGCGCGCGGCGGCGGCCATCTCGCGCGGGGTGTACGCCGACGTCGCCGTCGCCAGGTTGTCCATCAGCAGGTACGCGGCCCCGGCGGCCAGCAGGATCAGCGGTGTCCAGACCCACCCGACCGCCGCCAGCCCGGCCGCCACGACCAGCGGCGGCATCGCCAGCTGCGTCACCGCCGTCCCGAGGTTGCCGCCCGCCGCGTTCAGCCCGAGGGGAAGCCCCTGCCGCTCCGCCGGGTAGAAGTGCGTGATGTTCGCCATCGACGACGCGAACGTGCCGCCCCCGAGCCCCGTCGTCGCCGCGGCCAGCAGCAGCGTCCAGAACGGCAGCCCGGGATGGTGAACGGCGTACACGAACACCACGCAGGGCACGAGCAGCAGCAGGGTGCTGACCACCGTCCAGTTCCGTCCGCCGAAGCGGGCCGGGGCGAACGTGTACGGAACCCGCACCGCCGCGCCGACCAGGTTCGGCAGCGTGGTCAGCCAGAGCGTCTGCCCCACCGTCAACGCGAACCCGGCCGCGTCCAGGTTCAGCACGGCGATGCTCCACAGCAGCCACACGCAGAACCCGAGGTGCTCGGTGGCGATCGACACGGCCAGGTTCCGCGCCGCCACCCGCCGCCCCGTGGACGCCCAGAACGCCGGGTCGTCCGGGTCCCAGTGCTCGATCCCGCGGCCGGGGCGGCCGGCCCGGCGGGCGGCCGGGTCCTGGTCGGTCAGCGCCGTCATGGCGTCTCCTCACGGTGTCTCGGACGGACACCGCGCAAGCTAGGAGCGACGCGTTACACGACGGCACGCACCGTGTGCCCCCGCTGCTACAACCCCCGCACACCGGCCGCGGTCCGGTGTGAGGACGAAGCCGCCGGGGCTCAGAGCTCCACGAGCGGCTCCGTCCGGTAGGCATCGTGCAGCAGATCGACGAACTCCGTCTCGTCCGGCGGAGCCACCGCCCCCAACCGGGTCACCATCACCCCGGGCGTCCAGGAGTTCATCACCACCGCCCCGGACAGGTCGAGGACGTCGTCGGGCGTCACCTCCCGGACGACCTGGGGCACGCCCAGCGCCGCGAGCCGCCGCCGCAGGATCCCCATCGTCACCCCGACCAGCATCGGCGCGTCCGGCCAGACCACCGCCTCCCCGTCCCAGAACGCCAGATTCCAGATCGTCGCCTCGCTGAAGCGGCCGTGGCGGTCCACGAACGCGGCGTCGTCGAACCCCTCGGCGACGGCCCGCCGCAACTGGTAGGTCTTCCCGATCTCACCGACGTGCTTGATCGCGGGCAGGTCCCGCTCATGCTCGACCACCGCGAGCGCCAGCGGGCCCTGCGGACCGTCCGTCGGCGGACGCGTCCGCACGAGCACCCGCAGGTCGTCACCGTCCGCGCTGAACTCCCCTGCCGGCGAGTAGACCGTGGCCGTCAGCGACAGGTCGCCCGGTCCGGCCTGGATCGCCGCCCGCAGCAGCTCCCGCACCCGCTCGTCGGGGACCGTCCGGCCGAAGAGCTCCAGCGACGCCGTCCGGAGCCGGTCCAGGTGCAGGTCGAGCCCGCGGGCCCGCCCACCCCGCACCTGCATCGCGGTGAAGTGCGCGTACCCGCGGAAGGCCAGCGGCCCCAGCTCCTCGGCGGTCGCGGGACGCCCGTCCAGGTGGACGACGTACTCAGTGGTCGCAGTGCTCATCGTCAGGATCTCCAGTTCGGCGCTCGGACGACCCCAGCCTGCCCGCTCCCGCGGCGGCTTCCCAGCCCTCCCCCGTGCCTACGACCGGCGGTGTCAGGATGACGCCCGGCCAGGCCTCCGCCGGTCCGCGCCACACCGCACCGCCTCGATAATGATCGGTATGGAGAACCGGTCCGGCGGCGAGCTGGGCGCGTTCCTGCGCAGCCGCCGCGCCCGCCTGTCACCCACGGACGTCGGGCTGCCCGACACCGGACGGCACCGGCGCGTCCCCGGCCTGCGCCGCGAGGAGCTCGCCGGGCTCGCGGGCGTCTCGGTCGCCTACCTCACCCGCCTGGAGCAGGGGCACGGCCCCAACGTGTCGGCCGAGGTCCTGGACGCGCTCGCCCGCGCCCTGCGGCTGAACGACAACGAGCACGCCCACCTGCGCCGCCTCGCCCGCAACCGCCCGAACCGGGGCTCCGCCCCGTCCCACCAGGAGGTGCGCGAACCGCTCCGGCACCTGCTCCACGCGATGGACGCCGTCCCCGCCTACGTCACCGGCCGCTTCCTCGACCTGCTCGCCTGGAACCCGATGGCGACGGCCCTCTTCGGCGACTGGGACGGCCTTCCCCGGCACGACCGCAACCTCGCCCGCCTGGTCTTCCTCAGCCCGGCCCACCGGAGGCTGTTCCCCGACTGGGACGCCCTCGCCGCCGACACCGTCGGCGCGCTGAGGCTCGACGCCGGATGCTTCCCCGGCCACCCGCGCCTGACCGGGCTCATCGCGGAACTCTCGGACGGCAGCGCCGAGTTCCGCGCGCTGTGGGCCCGGCACGACGTGAAGGAGAAGAGCCACGGCACCCGGCGGCTGCGCCACCCGGTGGCGGGCGAGCTGCTGCTGGCCTTCGAGTCGTTCCGGCTCGCCGACGACTCCGACCAGTGCCTGACCACCTTCCACACCCCGCCGGACGCCCCGCGCGCCGACGTCCTCTCGCTGCTGAGACCCCACGCGGCCACCACCTGACCACGCCGCCCCGACGCCGCGCGCAGCGCCCGGGCGGCGTCCGTCAACGCGGCGTCCGTCAGCGCGGCGTCCGTCAGCGGGACGACGCCGCGCGGGACGACTCCGGCCGGGCGGCCTCCGAGGACGGCGGGACATCGGTCGGCCTCCGCGGCTGGCGCGTCCGGCGGCGCGGCTGCGGGCGCGCCGCCGCGTCCTGCTCCGGCCAGCCCGGCGACCGCCCCGACGCCCGCAGCACCGCCTCCCACGCGTCCCCGCGTCCGGCCTCCCGGACGGCCGCCAGCGGCAGGTGCGGAACACCCCAGTGCCAGGCCGAGACCAGGAGCTCCGGGTCGTCCGGGCGGTAGTCGGCGCCGGCCGCGCGCGCCAGGTCCCACGCGTGCAGGTGCCACTCCAGGCACGCCGCGCCCGCGTGGTCGCCGACGGTGTACTTGGTGCCCCGGTACACCAGGTGCGTGCGGTCCCAGGTGTCCGGCATCAGGTCGGCGTAGGCGCCCGCCGACACCGTGAACGCGGTGATCCGGCTCTCGCCGGGCTCGGGCGGCAGCACCGCCAGCTCGGCCGCGTTCTGCCGGGCCTGCTGGCGGATCAGCACCGCGGATGCCGCGTCCTGCGCGAACAGCTTCGCCAGCCGGCTGTCCGGGGCGTCCTGCAGGTACTCCAGGTAGCTCTCGGCGACGCAGCGCAGGTGCCCGGCCAGGTCCAGCACCTGCCACTCGGCGCAGGGGGTCGGGGCGGTCCAGTCGGGAACCCTCGCCGCCAGGTCGCGGATCGCCCGCACTCCGGCCTGATAGCACTCCAGGACCCGTTCCCGGTCCGGCGGCGTCCGCTCCACCTGCATTCCCCCCGCGTTCGCGAAAGCCCCCCGTGACCCCGGTGGCCGCAGCTCCGGCCGAACCGGCCCGCCTCCGGCGGAGCCCCTCCCGGCACATCCCGGAGCTCCCCCGAGAGGGGAGGATTTCAAAGTTCGCTCTCCGGTGCCACTCCGCTCCGCTGTGTCGTCGGCTTAGGGCACGTCAAATGCTCCCCTCGTCCCGCCCCCGGGACGAGGCCCGCGAGACGGGTCCGGGCCGGGTGCGCCACCCGGCCCGGACCACCGCGCACCGGCCCGCGCACGGGCCCGCGCGGCCTCAGGACACGGCGACGCCGCGGCCCGCGCGGAAGCTCAGCCGGTGGGTCTCGCGGGCGGTGCGCAGGCGGTCGATCTCGT
>NZ_JBFAOF010000448.1:0-5613 GCF_040675125.1 Spirillospora sp. NPDC049652
TGGTGCGCCGCCGCGGCTACTAGGCGCGGGCCGTGACGATGAACGGGGCCGCCACCGCCGCGCTGTGGGCGGCGGTCGCGGCGTTCGGGGCGTCCTGGTGGGCGGTGCTGCTGGCGGTGCCGCTCGCGCTGACCTCCACCCGGCGGGCGTTCCTCGGCCACGACGCCGGGCACCGGCAGATCGCGGCGTCGCCCCGCGCCAACCGCATGCTCGGGCTGCTGCTGGGGAACCTCGGCCTCGGGCTCGGCTACGGGTGGTGGAACGACAAGCACAACCGGCACCACGCCAACCCCAACCACGTCGACAAGGACCCCGACGTCGGCGAGGGCGTGCTGGCGTGGACGCGCGAGCAGGCCGCGCGCCGCCGCGGCCCCGGCGCGTGGGTGATCGCGCACCAGGCGTGGCTGTTCTTCCCGCTGCTGCTGCTGGAGGGCCTGAACCTGCAGGCCAACAGCGTCCTGTACCTGCGGGGGAAGGCGCGCCGCGAGCAGCTCACCGAGGGCGTCCTGCTGGCCGCGCACCTGGCCGCCTACCTGGGGCTGGCGTTCACGCTGCTGACGCCCGGCAAGGCGCTGGTGTTCCTGGCCGTCCACCAGGGCCTGTTCGGGCTGCACCTGGGGTCGGCGTTCGCGCACAACCACAAGGGGATGGCCATGCCCGGGCCCGGCGACCGCTGGGACCACCTGCGGCGGCAGGTCCTGACCTCCCGCAACGTGCGCGGCGGGCCCGTCGCCGACTACCTGCTCGGCGGCCTGAACTACCAGATCGAGCACCACCTGTTCCCCAGCGTCGCCCGCCCCAACCTGCGCCGCCTGCAGCCGCTGGTCCGCGAGCACTGCGCCCGCGTCGGGCTGCCCTACACCGAGACCGGCGCGTACGCCTCCTACCGGCAGGCGCTGGCGCACATGGACGACGTCGGAGCGCCCCTGCGCGACTGACCCCGCCCTCGCGCCCGCCCTCGCACCCCCGCACCGGCGGCGGACCACGGTGATCTGAACCGCGCCCTATCCTTGCGGGGACATGCCTGAAGGACACACCATCCATCGCCTGGCCGCCGAGCACCAGCGGGTGTTCGGCGGCCGCGCCGTCACCGCCGGCAGCCCCCAGGGACGCTTCGCCGACGGCGCCAAGCTCATCGACGGCCGGACCCTCGAGACCGCCGACGCCTACGGCAAGCACCTGCTGCTGGGGTTCGGGGGCGAGCTGACCGTCCACGTCCACCTCGGGATCTACGGCAAGTACACCATCGCCGACGGGCCCGCGCCCGCGCCGTGGGGCGCGGTCCGGCTCCGCCTCACCGGCGACGGCGGGTACGCCGACCTGCGCGGCCCCAACGCCTGCGAGATCCTCGAACCCGGCGCCGTGGACCGGCTGCGCGACCGCCTCGGCCCCGACCCGCTGCGTCCCGACGCCGATCCCGAGCGGGCCTGGCGGCGCGTCCACGCCAGCCGGATCCCCATCGGGCAACTGCTCATGGACCAGGCGGTCGTCGCCGGACCCGGCAACATCTACCGCGCCGAGGTGCTGTTCCGGCAGGGCGTCCACCCGCGCCTGCCCGGCCGCGACCTGCCCCGCGCCTCGTGGGAGGCGATCTGGGCGGACCTGCGGCGCCTCATGGCCGACGGCGTCCGCGACGGGCGCATCGACACCGTCCGCCCCGAGCACACCCCCGAGGCCATGGGCCGCCCGCCGCGCGTGGACGACCACGGCGGCGAGGTGTACGTGTACCGGCGCGCCGGGCAGCCGTGCCTGCTGTGCGGCACCGAGGTCCGCACGGAGGTCATGGCGGGGCGGAACCTGTTCTGGTGCGAGACCTGCCAGCCCCGCGGCGCCGCCCGCCCCTGAACGGCCGAGCCTCATAAGGGGCCGGGGGGCTAGCCGGCGGGGTGGGCCGATTCGGAGCGGTCGCCGCCGGAGGAGCGCTCCGGCCCGGGCTCGCGACCGGACGCACCGGCGGCGTCGGTGTCGGCATCGGCGTGGCTGCCGGGGGTGTGGGGTTCTCCGAACCGGGCCAGGACGAGCGTCGCGGCGACCGCCAGGACGAACCCGCACGCCGCCATCGGAGCCAGCCCCGGCCGGGTGTGGTCGCCGAGCAGGACGACTCCGATCGCGGCCGGGACGACGGTCTCGGCGACGACCAGCGCGGCCGTCGTGCTGGTCACCGACCCCCGCTGCAGCGCCGTCGCGTAGAACAGCAGCGCGGCCACTCCCGCCCCCGCCAGCGCGTAGGAGGCGGGGTCGGTGAGCAGGTCGAGCGGGTTCAGGCTGGTCAGGACGCGCGCGGCGAGCGCCACGAGCCCGAAGCCGAGGCCGGCGACCAGTCCGAGAACCACCGACCGGGCCGTTCCCCGCAGGCGCCCGGCGGCCGCGCCGGCCACCAGCAGCGCCAGCGCGCACCCGAGCAGCGTCCAGTGGAAGGCCTGCCCGGTGTGGGCGGGACCCTCGCGTCCGGCGGACGAACCGAGCAGCGCCAGCCCGGCGCAGACCGCCAGCACCGCCGTCCACTCGGCGGCGCGCAGCCGCACCTTCAGCACCGGCCCGGCCACGACCGCCGTCACCGCCAGCGCCGCCGCGACGATCGCCTGCACCACGAACAGCGGCAGCGACCGCAGCGCCGCCAGCTCCAGCAGGAAACCCAGCAGGTCCAGGCCGATGCCCGCCAGGAACGGCACGTTGGCCGCCAGCCGCACCAGCAGCCGCGGGTCGACGCCGCTGCTGGGCGCCGTGGACCGCGCCGCCACGGCCTCCAGGACGGTGGCGACGCCGAAACAGCAGGCGGCGGCGAGAGCGCCCACCAGACTCCAGACCATCCGCCAACCCTACGCGCCGCCCCCGCCGACACAGACCCGCTCGGCCCCCACCCCTCCCGGACCGTCAAGGCCGCGGGCGTCGGCGGGGCCGGTGGTTCCAGCGGCGGCGGGCGCGGACCGGCCACGGGCGGGCGAGCGGCCCGCCGCCAGCAGCCCCGCCACAGCCGCCGCCGCGAGACCGGCCAGTCCGGCCGCCGCGAACCCGCCCCCCGGCACCGACGCGTCGATCGCCGCGCCGACGAGCGGGGCGCCGAGCGCGAACCCCGTGGCCATCGCCGACGACTGCAGCCCCGTCGCCTCGCCGCGCGCCCCGGCCGGCGCCAGCCGGCTCACCGCGTCGGACACCGCGGAGACGGTCGGCGCGGTCAGCAGCCCCGCGAAGACCCCCGCCACGCACAGCCAGAGGGCGCCGTGGGCCAGCGCGGCCGGGACGGTCGCCGTCCCGAGCAGGCCGAGCAGCAGCCACGCGGGCAGCGGCCGGGGGAGCGCGCCGTACACCAGCCCGCCGGCGACCGAGGAGACCCCGTACACGGCCACGACCACCGCGCCCCAGGACACCTGCCCGGCGTCCCGCAGCGTGGCGACGATGGCCAGGTCGGTGCCGCCGAGCAGCATCGTGGCGCCGAACCCGGTCACCAGCATCGCGATCATGCCCCGGCCCAGCCACTCCCGGCGGCGCGGACTGCGGGCGGCGCCGCCGCCGGAGCCGGCCGCGACCCGGTCCCTCTCGTCGGCGGAGTGCAGGGGCGGGTCGAGCAGGGCCAGCCCCACCCCGCCCGCCACGATCACCGCGCCCACGCCCCACGCCACCGCCTCCGGCGCCAACTGCGCCGCGCCCAGGATCACCAGCGGCGGGCTCAGCATGTACGACAGCTCGCCCTGCACCGACTCCAGCGCGAACGCGGCCTGGCGCTGCCCGGCCGCCGTCATCGCGGCGATCGCCTGCCTGGTCACCAGCGGGACGGGCACCACCAGCAGCCCCGCCCCGAACGCGGCGCCCAGCAGCACCTCGTAGGGCAGGACCGGCACGCCCAGCCAGAACACGGCCTGCAGCGCGGCGGTGGCCAGCAGCACGGGCCGCGCGCCCCGCCGGTCGATCATCCGGCCGAGCAGCGGCCCGCCCAGCGCCATCCCCGCGGTCAGGGCCGCCACGACACCGCCCGCCGCCGCGTAGCTCATGCCCAGGCCCAGCACGACGTACATCGTCAGCGTCATCCCGTAGGCGGTGGCCGCGGCGCGGGCGACCAGTGAGACGCTCAGCAGCGCCGGCATGCCGGGGACGGCGAGGACCTTCCGGTAATCGTTCACCGGCGTGACGCTAGATCCCTCCGGCGGGCCATAGGAAGTGCTTAATTTCTTGGATCCTCCATAATGAATGCTTATGCCCCAGGATTTGGAGACCGCGCTGCTGCGGTCGTTCGTCACCGCCGTGCGGGCGGGCAGCATCAGCCGCGCCGCGGTCGCGCTCGGGCACACCCAGCCCGCCCTCAGCCAGCAGCTGCGCAAGCTGGAGAGCGCCTTCGGCCGCCCGCTGCTGCACCGGTCGCCGTCCGGCGTCGCCCCCACCCGCGCGGGCGAGGAACTGCTGCCGTACGCCGAACGCATCCTCGCGCTGTCGGCGCAGGCGCTCGCCGGGACGGGGCGCGCGCTGACCGGCCACTGCGGCGTCGCCCTGCTGGAGGACCTGGCCGCCTCCCACCTGTCGCAGGCCCTCGCCGACCTGGCCCGGCTGCATCCCGGTGCGACGCTGGAGGTGCTCAGCCTCGCCAACGCCGCGATGCGGGAGGCCTACCATGCGGGCCGCGTCCAGCTCGTGCTCGAGGCCGCGCGCGACCTTCCCGGTCCGGCGCGGTGGACGGTGCGCCGCCCGCTGGTCTGGGCGGTCGGGCCGGGCGTGGACGTGGCCGCCGACCCGCTCCCGGTGGTGCTGTTCTCGACCCCGTGCTCCTGGCGCACCGCGGTGCTGGAGGCGATGGAGCACGCGGGCCGGCGCTGGCGGGTGGCGTTCGAGAGCAACAGCCTCATCGGTGTGCTCGCCGCGGTCCGCGCCGGCCTCGGCGTCGCCGCGCTCATGCCCGCCAACGTGGAGCCGGCCATGGTCCGCCACGACCCCGGCGGCCTGCCCGCCCTCCCGGACGTCGGGCTCGGCCTGGCGCGGCACCCGGCGACCGAGGGCGACCCGCTGGTCAACGCCGTCGAGACCGCGCTGCGCCACGTGATCTGACCCACCCGCCCCGCCCGGGGACGAACCCGCCCCCGGGCACACCGCCCACGGGCGCAGCGTCCAGGAGAGTGGGGCCCGGGAGAACAGGGGCCGGGGAGAATAGGGGCCGGGGAGTGCCGTCAGCCTTCGAGGGCGTACTGCATCGCGCGGAACTTGTTCTGCGCCTCGGCCAGCTCCGCCGCCGGGTCGGAGTCCGCGACGATCCCGCAGCCCGCGAACAGCCGCGCGCGCGTCCCCGACAGCTCCGCGCAGCGCAGCGCGATGCCCCACTCGCCGTCGCCGCGCGCGTCGACCCAGCCGACCGGTCCCGCGTACCGGCCGCGGTCCATGCCCTCCAGCTCCCGGATGAGCTCCAGCGCCCGGTCGGTCGGCGTGCCCGCGACGGCCGGGGTCGGGTGCAGCGCCGCCAGGACGTCCAGGACCGTGCGGTGCGCGCCGAGCCGCCCGTGGACCGGTGAGGCCAGGTGCGTGACGTTCTGCAGGCGCAGCAACTCCGGTTCCGCCGGGACGTCCAGGTCGGTGCACAGCGGCGCGAGCGCGTCGCGGACCATGTCGACCGCGTAGGAGTGCTCCCGGCGG
>NZ_JBFAOF010000449.1:0-5612 GCF_040675125.1 Spirillospora sp. NPDC049652
CCGTCCCCGGCGACCAGTCCGCCGCGGTCACCCAGGCCGGCGCGTTCGGCGGACAGCCTGTGGACAACAGCGGCGGAAACGGGCTCTCGCCCGCGCAGGGAGCCGCGAACGTCCCGGCGGCCTTCCCGGCCGCGCCCGGAATGCCCGGAGCCGACCCCGCGAACGCGTCCAACCCGGGTTCTCCGTTCGCCCAGGGCACGTCGGGGCCGAACGCCTGGGGCAACACCGGCGGTTCCCCGAACCCGGGCGGCGGCGGGTGGGCCGAGGCGTCCAACCCGGGGGCTCAGGCCACCTGGGCGGACGCCTCGAACCCCGGCAACCCGCAAGGACCGGGCATGCCGGCTCACCACGGCGGGCCCGGCATGCCGTCCAACACCGGCGGATCGGGCACCCACCCCGGGGGCCCCTGGCCGAACGCGGCGGGCCCCGGGATGCCGGGCGGCTCGGACGGGCAGACGAACCCGGGACCTCCGCCCGGAGTCGCCTGGAACGGCGGCGGTCCCGCGCCGTCCAACGGCGGGAAGCGGAAGCTGCTGGTGCCGCTGGTCGCCGCCGCGGCCGTGCTCGCCGTGGTCGGAGGCGTGTCGGCGTGGGCGCTCACGGGCTCGGAAGACGGCGGGAAGAAGGACAAGACCGTCGCCCAGGGCGACGGCGCGACCGGCGCGCAGCCTTCGGGCGAGGCCGCCGGCAAGGTCGGCGGGAAGAGCAAGTCGCCGAGCAAGAAGCCCAGCACCAAGCCGTCGTCCTCCGCCTCCCCCACCAAGAGCGCCTCGCCGAAGCCCGGCGACGGCAAGAAGCCCGGCAACTCCCCCTCGAAGGAGCCCGCGAACCAGTACACCCCGCAGCAGGTCTGCAACTCCGGCGGGCACGGCGGCGGGTTCTACGTGCAGCGGTCGGTGGCCGCCTCGGGCGGCACGGCCTACATGCTCTACAACGCGTCCGGCTACAACTGCGCCGTCACCATGAAGACGACCGGCGTCGGCAGCAAGACGGCGGTCTCCGTGTGGATCCAGGCGACCGGAGGCGGGCAGGTCTCCGACTCCGGCGCGTTCCAGTGGTACGCGGGCCCGGTCTATGTGAAGGCGCCCAAGAAGTGCGTCCGGTTCGGTGGGAACGGGGCGTCCGCCCCCTGGGGCAACTGCGGCTGAGCCGACTGCGGTTGAGCCGGCCCCGGCTCAACCGACACCCCGCGGCGAGCACGGTGCGGCCACACCCACAGGAGGGCTCTGACGGTTACTGCGGCGGCGCTGTGTCGCACGGCGACGCCGCAGTCTCCTGCCCTTCCGCGGTCCCCCAGCGGGCCGCCGGGCGCGGTCTCAGTTGTCGGACGGTGCGATGAGGTGGTCGAAATCGCCGTCCTTCGCGCCGAGGATCAGCGCCTCGATCTCGGGACGGGTGTAGATGAGGGCGGGGCCCTCCGGATGGCGCGAGTTCCGCATGGCGACGCGGTCGCCGGGGAGTTCGGCGATCTCGACGCAGTTTCCTTGGGAGTTGCTGCGGCGCGACTTCAGCCAGCGCGCACCGCGCAGGCTGGTCGCCGGCATCCCGTTGTAGGGATAGGGAACGGCGTGTGGCCGACCGTCGCCGGTCGGGAGCTTGGGCTCGTCGGTCGGGAGCATCATGTCTCTCTGAGGAAATCACCGAGAAGCTCGACGGTGTGCTCCGGGGTCGCACTGTCGACGGACAGGCGCTCCATGGCCTGGAGGTACGTGTCGACGTCGTCGCGCTTGTCGAGGTACATCGCGCCGGTGAGGCTCTCCACGTACACCACGTCCGGAAGGTCCTGCTCGGGGAACCGGAGGATGGTGAACGCGCCGCCCTCGGCGGCGTGCGCGCCGAACTTGAACGGCATGACCTGGATGGTGACGTTCGGCAGCTTGGACACCTCGATGAGGTGCTCGAGCTGGCCGCGCATCACCTCGGGCCCGCCGATCGGACGCTTCAGCGCGCTCTCGTCCAGGACGGCCCACAGCCGGGGCGCGTCCGGAGCGGTGAGCCGTTCCTGGCGCTGCAGGCGCAGGCTCACGCGTTGTTCGATCTCGCTTTCGGGTGCGCCCGCGTTGCCCTGCTGGATGATGGCCCGCGCGTAGCCCTCCGACTGCAGCAGCCCCGGGACGAACTGCAGCTCGTAGGTGCGGATGAGCGCCGCCGACTCCTCCAGACCGACGTAGGTCTGGAACCAGTTCGGCAGGACGTCGGTGTAGCGGTGCCACCAGCCGGGCGTGTTCGCGTCCCGGGCGAGCTGCAGCAGCGACTGCCGTTCGCGCGGGTCGTTGACGCCGTACAGGGTGAGCAGGTCTTCGACGTCGCGTTCCTTGAAGCTGACCCGCCCCAGCTCCAGTCGGCTGATCTTGGACTCGGACGCGCGGATGACATAACCGGCGTCCTGGCGGCTCACGGCCTTCGCCTCACGCAGGCGACGGAGCTGTGAACCGAGCAGGATGCGGCGGACCGTCGATCCGGTACCCGGCGTCTCTGGAGCCACGCCCAACCTCCCGGCCGTTCTGGCGGACAGCGAACCTAGTGTGCCATCGCCCGGCGGTCTCCGCCGGGGGGCGTGGGGACGGCGGTCCCCTTTCGACTCTTGACCTTGGAATCCGTCCTTCGAAAACCTCCTGTTCTGACCTGGTCTGTGGCCGTCTGGAGCGTGCAGACGCCAGATGCACGTGCATCTGGCGATGCATTTGGCTCTTGCATTCGCACGCTACGATGCGCAGGATAACGCACGAGACTTCCGAGCCATGGCTGCACAACGAGATCACTCTGCGGGGTCCCGGGAATGACGTCACGCCACGCGCACGACGACACGCGCTGGAGGGTCGAGTCCGCCGCGCACGCAGCGTCCTCTGCCCCCTCCGCCATGCCGCCCGCCGCACCACCCGGTGCGGCCGCGACGAGCGTGCCGGAGGCCGCAGACCTCCCACCGCACCTGGACCACGCCCTGCATGACCTGGTCATGCCGCGCGGCGCGGCGGTCACGTTCACGGTGCTGCCCGACCCCGAGTCGGTCACCGCGGCGCGCCACTTCACCCTCACCCGGCTGTCCGAGTGGGGCCTCGCGCCGCTCGGCGACGACGTGGGCCTGGTGGTCTCGGAACTCGTCACCAACGCGCTGCGGCACAGCGGCGGCACCAGCTCCTGGTGGACGAGCCCGGACGGGCACCGCGGCGACGTCCACGAGTTCGGGGACGCCTCGGACCCGCTGTGCTCCGCCCCCACCGCCATCCGACTCCGGCTCCTGCACCGCGCGCCGTGGCTACTGTGCGGCATCTTCGACGCCAGTTCCGACGGCCCGCGCCGCAAGGAGCCCGACTACATCGCCGAAACCGGACGCGGCCTCCACCTCGTGGAGTCGTTCAGCTCGCGCTGGGGCTGGTCGTCCCTGCCCTTCGGCAAGGTCGTCTGGGCGATGTTCCAGACGGCCTGACACCCCCCGTGCCGGACACCCGGACACCATCGCTCCGGGCACCCGGACATCGCCGTGCCGGACGTCCCGTCCGGAGGCGCGGAGACGTCCGCGCGGGCAGGCCGCCACGTGCGTTGCGCGGCTCGCCGGGCGTCCCACCTGCGACGTTGCCGCGGCACGGTCCCCAGCGCACCCGGGGAAACAGCGGGATAACCGCCGGTTCCCCGGGTATAGCCATTCACCCATCGAAGCGCTGACAGGGAGTGGTCGTGGAATTCGCGGTCGAACATGAGGTCGTCCAGGACGTCACCGTGGTGAAGATCAACGGTGAGATCGATGTGTTCACCAGTCCGCGGCTCCGCGAGAACCTGCTGGAGATCATCGACAACGGGGGCCTGTACCTGGTGGTCGACCTCGGGGAGGTGACCTTCCTGGACTCCACCGGCCTCGGCGTGCTCGTCGGCATCTACCACCGCCTGCGCGCGCGGGACGGCTCGATGTCGTTCACCGGGGTCAACGAGCGGGTCCGGCGGGTCTTCCACGTCACCCAGCTCACCAAGATCTTCGTCCTCCACGACAGCCTGGAGGAGGCGCTGGCCGCCCACCAGGCCGCCCTCTCCTCCCGCGAGACCCCGTCCCAGTCCTGAGCGGACCCCGCTCCCGGCCGTCCGCGCGCCGCCCCTCCCAGGTCGCCGCCGACGGCGTCACTGTCCGCGCGCATGAGGGGAAGTCCCAGCCGGTACGGTGAATCCGGGGATCAAGCCCGCCCCCCGGCGGGCGGCGGGGTCTCCCCGGATACCGATCCACCGACCGGACGGGAGCACGCTTCGTGGCCGAACAGCCGCTGCATGAGCACACGCTCGGCAATGGCCTGCGGGTGGTGGTCTGCGAGGACCATGTCGTACCGCTGGCCGCCGTCAACATCTGGTACGGCGTGGGCTCGCGGCACGAGCACGCCGGCCGCACGGGCCTCGCCCACCTCTTCGAGCACCTGATGTTCCAGGGCTCGGGCAACGTCGCCGAGGGCGAGCACGCCGCGCTGCTGGAGGCCGCCGGCGCGTCCTTCAACGCCAGCACGTCCTTCGAGCGCACCAACTACTACGAGACCGTCCCGGTCAGCCACCTGGAGCTCGCCCTGTGGCTGGAGGCCGACCGCATGGGGACGCTCCCGGCCGCGCTGACCCAGGCCAACCTGGACAACCAGCGGGACGTGGTGAAGAACGAACGCCGCCAGCGCTACGACAACCAGCCCTACGGGACGGCCTTCGAGCGCCTGTGCCGCCTGACGTTCCCCTCCGGCCACCCCTACGCGCACACGCCGATCGGCTCCATGGAGGACCTGGACGCCACCACGCTGGAGGACTGCACGTCCTTCTTCGGCACCTGGTACGCGCCGCACAACGCGGTGCTGTCCATCGTCGGCGACGTCGACCCCGAGGAGACGCTGAGGGCCGTCGAGAAGTACTTCGGCGGCATCCCGGCGGGTCCGGCCACCCCCGAGGCGCGTCCGGGCGCTCTCGGGCCGCTCAGCGGCGTCACGAACGAGTTCGTGGACGAGGACGTGCCCTCCCCCGCCTACTTCGCGATGTTCTCGCTGCCGACCGACGGCGGCGACGACATCGAGGCCGCCGAGATGGCCGCCGAGGTGCTCGGCGGCGGGTCCGGCTCGCGGCTGTACGACCGGATGGTCCGCCGCGACCAGATCGCCACCGAGGTGTGGGCCGGCGTCACCCGGCTCGCGGACGGCCCGTCCCTCGCCCTGGTCGAGGCGGTCGGCCCGGACCCCGAGAAGATCTCCGCGGTGCTGGACGAGGAGCTCGCCCGGTTCGCCGCCGAGGGCCCCACCGACGAGGAGGCCGCGCGCGCCGCCGCGCAGGCCGAGCGCGGCTTCCTGGAGCGCACCGAGACCGTCACCGGGCTCGCCAACGCGCTGTCGCAGAACGCCCTCCAGTTCGGCGACGCGTCCCGCGTGTTCACCGCCCCGGCGCGCGCCGCCGCCGTCACCGGCGACCAGATCAAGCAGATGGCGGGCCGCTGGCTGGCGCCGGGCGCCCGCACCGCGCTCACCTACGGAGGTGCGTCCAAGTGACCGAGGCCCTGAGACTCGCCGAGCGCCCCGTCCCCGGCCCGTTCCCGGTGTGGGCGTTCCCGGACGCGGCGTCCGGCCGGGTGCCGTCCGGTCCCGCGACGCTGCGCTGCGAACTGC